>CAYWMG010000255.1:0-4319 GCA_964459245.1 uncultured Candidatus Bathyarchaeia archaeon | reverse complement strand
CACGATCTCCTCATGTTCGAATACTCTGCGGGTTTCCTCGAAGACTTTGTCCAGATGTTCACGTGTTGCAAGATCGATCTTGTTGAGGCAGATCAAGACGGGAACATCTTTGGTCTCTTGTGCCATAACCTTCTGACAAGTCGAGATTTTGCTTTTTACATTGCTGATGTCTTCGCTGCAGTCTACGAATAGGAGGATTAGATCGGAATTTGCGAGTTCATTCAGGGTTGTGTGGAATGCGTTTAGAAGGAGAGGACTGAGATCTTCGATAAATCCGATAGAGTCAATGATGATGAATGAGTCGGCAGGTCCGCTCTTCGCCGGTATCGAGATCTTTCTGGCGAATGTTGATAGTGTCGTGAAGGGGCCTTTTCCTATTTCTTTTGTTTCCGAAGTCAACCTGTTGAATAGTGTGGTTTTACCGCTTTGGGTGTAGCCTGTCAATGCTACTGTTTGAAAGCCAGCTTTTCCTCGATGTTGACGGAGATGAGCTTTCTTTGATCTTACTTTGCGGAGTTCTTGCTCGATCTTGCTTATGCGTTTGCGTGCCATTGATTCGTAGACTTGGTAAGGATATTGGCCGGGGCCGCCTCGGCCCATCTGCTCGCTAACGATGCCACGCATTCGAACTGATTCTCTTGCCCAAGAGAATGTGTAGCGCAGCCTGGCTAATTCTATTTGGAGTTTAGCCTCTGTTGTGGCGCTGCGTTTATCGAAGATTTCTAAGATGAGCAGGTTTCTGTCCAGAACGCGAACTGCGTCGCCGAGTTTTTTTCCAATTCTGAATATTTGACCGGTTGAGAGTTGCCGGGTGAAGATCACGACTTCGATTGTGGCTTCTCGAATGGTTTTTTCAACCTCGTTGAGTTTTCCTTGGCCAATGCAGTATGCAGGGTCGACTGCGTCTCGGTGTTGTGTTACTTGTCCAGCCACTATGTAGCCAGCAGTTTTCGTAATGTCACTTACTTCATCCATTCGCGGTCTACTTTGTGGGGTGATGCATTCTACGAGAAGCGCTTTCAGGTTTCACACCATCGTTCAAGACAGTTGAGTCTAGCCTCTGAGCATTATGTGTGCGCTGATTATAAGAGGCTAAAGATCAGTTTCGAGTGCGTGAATCCCTTGAGAACAAGGTGGTTTGCCGTTAGAATTATCAGCCTAAGGCTAGTTGATGAGGGACATGGATTCTAATGAATTGGAACAGCTGGTCAAAGAATCGCTAGAAGCCAGGTTCGGGGGTGTTCTTGATTATTTCGTAATCGAGGGTCGGATGGCTCCTGACGCAAATGGCAATATGGGTGTGACAGGCACTTATCGGAAAAGAACTAGTGACAGGAATGTCTTCTTCACAGTTACAGTCAACCTTAGCTCACGCAAGATACAGAACTTACAAGAATACTGAAAGAGAGAGGATTCTGATCTGAATTGCGAATAGAAAATGAAGCGGATGCAAAGGGCCTAGTGAGAAAGTATATTACTGGTACTCGGTCTCGGCACGGGAAGATCGTTTCGATCATGATGGATGAGGAATCCAAAGGTCCAGACGAGAAAGGCATGTGGATGATGAAAGGGAACTACGTTACGGAAGAAGGCGGCAAGGAACAATTCACTGCCTCCGTTACGTCCCGTGGTGAAGTATTACTAACGATCCCCACCAAAACACAGAACGCTAGTGGAGGACCTCCATTGACGTTTACCAAACGAAGATCCAGACCATCCCTTAAGAGAAACAAGGCTACATAGCCACACGAACGTCGGAGACATCATTCGTTCAGATGACATGTTAAACTTATTACGCAAAACGAACCATACTCCCAAGATATCATTTGACCAAGATGAAGACTCGAAAATGTCAGACGTGCGGAATGACATTCAAACGAATGACTGACGGCCAATGGAAAAACGTGAAACGTGTGCATCTACCGTCACTGAAACATAAGCGGAGAAAAGCTGCAAAGTCACGTACCTAATTGGCACAACCATAGGTTCGCTCCTGCAGCAGCAGGAAATCAAACTGTCTGGCTGTCTTAAGGATTGGAAAACCATGAAAGTCGCCAAGAACAATTACCGCTTAAGCAAAATGGATAATCAAACTGAATTTTTCCAAAAATGGGGCCTATCAAACTCGGCTAATGATATCGACATCATAATCCGCAAGGCGAAGGGTTAGGCTCTTGCGGTCAGGTTTCACTTCGCCTCGGATTCGGGATTACTGGTAGGCTATGAGTTTTTTCTCTTCAAGTGTGTCTTGCAGTTTTGCGATGGCTCTGTGAACTTCCGTCTCTTTTTTGGCGCCTGTACAAACGAGTTTTCCGGTTGTGAAGATCAATATGACTACTTTCGGGTCTTCCATTCGGTAGATAAGGCCGGGGAACTGTTCTGGTTCATACATGGTGCGTTTCAGTGAGTAGGTTACCTTTTCCAAATCAATATAGCCGCCTAAACCTACCGAGGCTACTATGTTTTGAACCTGAATCTCAGGCTTACCTAGAATGACGATGCCGTTACGGTTGAGCTCGTCCACAACCTTCATGACAGCCTTATGCGCTTGCCGCTCCGACTTTGACCCAGTACAGACCATTTTACCCGAGCCGAAGATCAAGCTGGTGGTCTTCGGTTTCTTCACTCGATATACTAAACCCGGAAACTGTTCAGGCCGATATTCGACGCCGGGGAAGACGCGCACAATAGAGCTCAGGTCAATATTTTGATGCAGATTACCTGTCGCGACCACGTTCTCGATGTTGATGAACGCTTTGTGTTCAGTCAGGGATAGCACCCGAGTGATACTTACCTGTCAGTGCAGGTAAACTCGTGGATAATTCCTTTTGTGAAGTACGAATATTTCCGGGCTATTTGTCTCGAAGCCACATTTTCGGCAAGCTTCCTGTTTAGATGTCGACACGACAAAACAACTGGTCACCATCGAATACAAGGCTAGGTAAGAACATGCCGCCGCGTAAGCCTGAAACTTTCCGAAAGAAGGACCCGCCTCGATAACCCTCTCAGCCTGCATCAGACGGGCCCAGAGAGAACCCTTTGACTACTTTTGTTTCTTTTTCTTTTTAACTTGTTTCGCTTTTCCCATGATTCCCTACCTTGTGAAATGGGCCTAATGTCTTTCGCTTACATACATTAAGCTAACCTACGACGTCGTTTTGATCACTTCGAACTTTCGCGTATTGATTCGGCAGCAGGATCTGCAAAGCAAGAGACGGAAAATGTATGTAAGGCCAACTTGAATACATTTTTGGAGGCATCGTTTGATTGATGGTTCTTGTGGTGGCCGATATCGAAGGTCATCTTAATACCAATGGTGTCGTATTAGGTTAGAGTCGAAATATCTTAACTGTGCTAAGGAACCTAACTGGGATACGCGGTCTGGACAAGGACTTTATCTATTTACTTCAGATCACAAAGAAATATAATCTAAAACCCAATCTTCTTCGTGCCTCGATTCTAACTGCACGAAACCGCGGCAACTCCAGATGTGGAAAGGTTTCTATCCAAATGCGTCGACACGGTACAGTTTCTTCAACGTACATGTTCTCAGTTAGGGGCGAGTGGCTGGCGCAAGCGGACATCTCTAATGATTCGGTTGAGATGTTGAGAGATCCTCCGAATCGATTTTTACCCTACATTGATCTCGTTCAAGAACGTGAAGATTCAAACAAACTGGATGCGAGGGGTGAGAGGAGCATCAGCGATCTGAGCTTGGGGTTGAAGGGCGTATGTTTCAAGGCGGTTGTGGTCAAGAAATCAGATGTGAGAGCAGTGACCTCAAGGGACGGGACCCCTCTCTTGGTCTGCTCCCTTACGCTCTCCGACGGTACGGGAGAAATCCCGCTGGCTGTATGGAACAGTCAGATAGGAACAATCTTCAAGGGCGACCGAGTTGAGGTTCGCAATGCCAGAGTAAGAAGTTTCCGGGGGCAAATCCAACTTTCACTTAGAAGGAAGACAGGCAGTCTCACCGTCCTCGAAACGGCTAAGAAAATTCTAATCATCTGAATCTTTTCCCATATTTACGACGACGGACGACGGTTCAACTATGACTATCCGTAATTAGTTTTCGCTCATGGTTGGATTTTGCTGAAGAGGCTGGCATTCAACTATTCGGGGATTTGCCCCATTTTCCTTGTTTCGCCCTTACGAGGCGCTTTCCCTACTCAAATTTCGAGGATTATCCTCATGAACCGTCCCAGGGTGATAGCTCCTCGTAGGTTTGATTCCTCTTCAGCATCCAGTAGGCGTAGGAGACCATCTTCCGTGCCACCGCGATCAATGCTTTCCTCTCACCCCTCTTACGCTTCAGTTTA
>CAYWMG010000254.1:0-8230 GCA_964459245.1 uncultured Candidatus Bathyarchaeia archaeon | reverse complement strand
TTCTCATCAATCGCTTCGGTCTCTTGACTTTGTTCTCCCAATGCTTGCCTCAGTTTGGTAAGGGCCTCGCCGGATTCCTTGGCTAATTTCTGCTTATCCGAGATGATTCGTGATAGTTCGCTCTCACGTGATGTCAAGTCGGGAAGTTGCGAACGGCATTCTGCGATGCGTTGTGAAATGTCGGTAGAGTTCAGGGCTAGTTCGTTCTTCTGCTTGTGAAGTGCCTTGATGTTAGCTTCGCTAGCGTTCGTGTTGGCGCGAAAGCCTGCGATCCTTGCGCTTACGTCACCCATCATGCGTTGAAGTTCGAGGAGTCTGCTGCTTCCCTTCTCGGCAAGCGTCTCTTCTAGTTCTCTCCGTTGAGTATCGATCTCTGACTTTTCTTTGAGAAGCGTGTCGCGTCTATCTTTAAGGCCCTGGTTCTTTTCCTGGCATTCACTGATTTCTTGATCTAGTTTACTGAGTTTGTTTGTTGCTTTGTTGATCTTGAAAGATATGTCCTTTGCCTGCAGTTGATCTATCTCATTCCCCAACTGTTCATGTCTTAGGAAGTCGTTCTTTTCTCGATCGAGTGATTCAACGCGTAATCTTACTTCCTCTATCTTGGCTGATGCAACTCTGAGGTTGACGTCTGCTTGATGCAGTTCAGCTTGGGACGTCTCCCTCTTAGTATCATACACAGCTATGCCTATCATGTCTTCGATAATTTTGCGTCTCTCTTCGGTCGTCACTTCGGCGAGTCTCGTAATTGAGTGCTGCGGAACAATATTGAAACTTGATACCTGAATGTCTGCGGAAGATAGAATGTCGGTTAACTGCTTTCTGGATATTCTCTTCCCATTCAATCGGTATATGCCTTCGCCGCCGCGTCGGAATTCTCTAGAGATTGTGACCGCTTCAGCATCGATTGGGAGTCGCCGGTCATGATTATCAAACTGAACTGCGACGTAGGCGGCTCTCGTGTGAATTGTCTGCGCTACTCCCTTATACACGAGGTCAGAGATTGTCTCTCCTCTCAACTCTTTCGGGCTGAGTTCGCCTAGAGCGAATTTTACTGAGTCTAAAACATTAGACTTACCAGAACCATTAGGGCCAGTTACGATTGTGAGCCCGCGTCCCAAGTGGATGGACGTCTTCTTGCCGAAGGTTTTGAAGCCTCTTAGGTCGATTCGCTTTATGTATACCAATCTTTCAAACTCACAATTATGACGCGAAGCTGTAATTATGGCACCTTACGTGACTCGTCAGAGGCTAAGATGTAGCAAAAATAAGGCTTGGTTACACTTTCATGTCAAATTTGCATACGTGCGTGTCAAGTTTGGATGTGCTTTTTCTGCTGGTTTAACAATTCTCTAAAGGTTACTTGATTATGACCCAAAACGTCGCTTTCGTCTTTGGTATGTTCTAACGGCTCGTAGGAGATCTATACGACGGAACTCAGGCCAGTATACGTCTAGGAATACGAACTCGCTGTATGCAGACTGCCAGATTAGAAATCCGCTCAATCGTTCTTCGCCTGAGGTACGGATGATCAGTTCTGGGTAAGGGTTTGGAAGGTGTGACGTGTATAGGTACTTCCTGAACGTATCTTCGTTAACTGACGTCTTATCCAGGACGCCATCTTGGATCTCGTCAATTATGCGTTTTGCTGCGTCAACTATCTCGGCTCTACCGCCGTAGGCTACTGCGATGTTGAGGTAGTGATGGTCATAGTTTATTGTAGCTCTCTCCAGGTTGTCAAGGGCTATACGCAGGGATTCGGGGAGGAGTTCAAGCCGGCCGATTGCTTTCACGTGCACCTTTTTCTCATGTACCCTCTTATCGGTGATTAGTTTTTTCGCTTCATCCTCGATTAGAGAGAGGACCGTATCAACTTCCTTGCGTGGCCGCTGGAAATTTTCTGTTGAGAATACGTATAACGTGACGGTGCGAATTCCTAGATCGAGGCACCATTCTAGGAAGTCTTCGGCGGTCTTTGCTCCGTAGAAGTGGCCGTTGAGTTGGTCTCTATACTTCTCAAATCCCCATCGCCTGTTTCCATCGAGTATTATTCCAACATGTTTGGGCATCTCTTCCGATATTATGACTCCCTCTAACCATCTCTCGTAGAAAGCGTACGCTCCGATTGCTTTGAGGAAAGCTGGTAGCATGATGTTTCTTCACACTTGGGCTTCGTTCGTCGACCACCTGCAGGCGCATTTTCTCTCGACCGGCAGGTCTTCGACGGTTCGTTGTAGAATCTTGAGAATTTGGGGCATCATTCTCTTGCCAACTTCCATGACTTCTATGGCTGACAACTTCTCTTGCTTTCCAGCTGCTCTGTTTGATATGAAGCATAGTGTTGAGTAGCAGATCTGAAGTTCTCTTGCAAGAAACGTCTCTGGTGCGCTCGTCATCCCAACAATATCTCCACCCAGGAGGCCGAGCATGCGAATCTCAGCTGGCGTCTCATACCGTGGGCCTTGAGTTGTTACCAGAACTGAGTTTGGCCAGGTCTTTGTCTTCTCATGTTCTGCAGATTGGATTAGTGCTTTACGGATCTCTGGGCAGAATGCTTGTGAAACATCAATATGTGTAACTGGGCTTCTATCGAAGAATGTTGGCTGCCTGGAGTTGGTCATGTCGATAATGTCTTCAGGAACCGCGAGGTCTCCTGGAGCGTACTGCGAGTTTATGCATCCAACAGCGTTCGTTGCGATTATTCGTTCGACGCCCAGTTGTTTTAATGCGTAGAGGTTTCCGCGATAATTCACTCTATGTGGGGGCAGGTCATGTTCTGGTCCGTGTCGGGGTAGAAAGGCTATCTCTTCTCGTCCATTCTTACCTATAGAGATGGGTGGTGCTGGGCCGTAGGGTGTGCCTACGTGGATGAGGCGTGGAGTTTCTCCTAAGAGTCCTTCGAGGCCGCTACCGCCAATTATTGCAATCCTCGGCAATATCGACCGCTTCTAATCCTCTTCCCCTTCCGTCACCGTATCCGACATTAGTGCCTGGAATTCCTCGAAGGAGAGTTTGCCGCCCGTGCGTATCTTCTCCTCCGCAGCCTCTTTGTATTGGGATTTTACTTTCTCGGCTTTATCCGTCTTGCCAGACGTCTTGATATTTCCGATCTGGTTTCGTACCAGCTCAATTCGGGAGAGATTGTTGCGAAGCGTGGTTATGGTTTCGATCCGTTGTTTGTTCTTCTCAAGGAAAGCTCCATGTTTTCCGTCGGCCGCCTTCTTTTTTTCACTTAGGAGTCTTACCTTTTCAACCATCTCTTTGTGGGCTATCTCGCTCTCTTCAGCATATTTAGTGAGTTCCTGATGGGTTGATTGAGCTTGGATTCGTAATGTGCCAACTTCCATTCTGAGTCGAAGAAGTCTGTCTCTGACGCCCTTCAGAACTTTATGTTTGGTAAGGTTCTTCTCGAGTTCCGCAATCTTCGTAATCATGTTCCTTTCAGTTTTTGGATCCAGCGGGTTGGTTTGAATCTCCCATTCTAATCGTGTAATTTGTTTTGTAAGGTCTGACATATTGCCTGGAGCTTTTCCGGAAGACTTCTGTGCTTGTTCGAGAAGTTGCGAGAGTGCTTGTCGTTTCTTAGTGGCCGCAACTCGAAGCTCGTCACGTTTTATTTTGCACTCCTTGACTTTTGAGTTGAGTGAGTCTCTCTTATTTCTAAGCTGTTTAACGTCGTCCGCGATCTTCTTGACTTCCGCGTTGAGGAGATCACGTTCCTTAAGCAGCGTCTCGATCTCGCTTCGCAGACTGGAGATTTCCCTCTTCTTGCCAATGTTATCGTTCTTGAGTTTCTCTAATTCACTGTAGAGAAGATCTGGTGATGAAGAGACTTCAACGGTGTTGGCGCCCATCTGCTTCACAATCTCTTGGATATCTTAGGCCTTGGAATGGTTCTATTGTTACGATTCGAGGTTTCACCTTGTAATATTAATAAAATGTTCTTTTACACATCCAACATTGAAATCTTGAGGGTTGGTCATGAATGGGTTATACGATAGATTAATTGTACCTGTCAAAGCCGATCCGCGATTTGATGATGTCGAGAAAAGCATAGCATCCTAATTAATACGTTGCTCCATCCCATATGGCTGCCCATTTCAGAGAGTTGTTTCGTCGCCGCCTGTTAGGATGCGTGTTACTGCGGCATTTAACTCCACTAACCCCGAGTTATTCTTAGCCGATACCACTATGGGCTCAGAAAGTAAGCCCGACTGGAAAAGGGCGTTTGCGAGTTCACGTGTAATGATGGAGATGTCCTGATCCTTCATCGAGAGTAGCGCTAGATCGAACGTTTCGGGATCCGTTGTCCACTCCACGATATCGTCGATCTCCTTCTCCGTGACAAGGTCAGCCTTTGAGAGGACGTATAGTTGGGGTTGCATCACTCTACTGTGAATTGCCGCGGCCAAGTATAAGCTTGAAATGAAATTGAGCGGTGCCCGCGTGAAGGGTGCATCCATCAGGTAGATTACTGCGCAGGTGTCCCTCGTCAGCTCATTCGCAACATACCGCCCACCCTCCCTGAATGCGAAGAGTTCTATTTGACCCGGTGTGTCGGCTAGAATCAAGTCTGGATTTGCTTTGTCAATTTGTTCTCTCATCTCTTCAATGTGATCCGCGATAAGATCTGACGCCATGATGAGGGCGCCGTTCGGGCCCAGGTCATACTTCAACATGAGTTGCTGGATATCCACATATTTTCTAGCATCGATATCCGGATTATAAGGCAGGGATGTTACGCCAGGATCCAAGTTGAGAGCTATAGCGTCCTGGTCATTGTTTCTAAGGTATTCCAGATAAGCTCCCGTGAGGGCGGATTTGCCCGACCCAGCCATGCCGACCAAAAACACGGTATGAGCCATGTTCGACATCTACGTTACGGAGCTAACTCTTCCCCTTAGAGAACGTAACCTCTCCGTCAAGAAAATCTTTGCAGCCCGGATGTCTCTGCTGGTTTCATTTTGCGTGGGAGAGAGCGCTGACAGGTGGAGTTCAATGATCGGCGTACTTCCCTTGAGCCTTCTGGGATGCGATTTGATGTACACCTGAGGCCAACGCCTCATGGTCCGTTCAACTATGGGTGCCAATGTTGATTCCATAACCCCAGCCACTCTGATCCATTCTTCCACGAACTTGTTCTCTCCTGCTTGATGATGAATTTCGGCTGCAATGGTCTCCTTGAAGATGGCTTTTGCTTCGCGAGGAACGCCGGGTAGGCAGAAGATCACTGTCGCACCTGTTTTCGTTCTTACGGCTGGCGCTGTCCCAATCGGGTTAGAGATCGCGCTCCCAGAAACCGGGAACATGGCCATCTTCCTTCGTGCCCTCGTCAACTTCAAAGTCGAGTCAGGAAACCTTCTCGAGTAATGCTCTTTGATCATTCTCAACGCTTCAGGATTGAGACGGAGTGGTTGGTTAAGCAAACGTGCGACTGCTTTGATGGTCATATCGTCAAATGTGGGGCCTAAACCTCCGGTGGTTATGATGTACTCAGGTCTTCTTCTCAGTATCTCTCGCAGAACTTCCACAATTTTGGTAAGGTTGTCTTCAACTACTGTAATTCTGTTTACTCGGCCGCCTTCTGACGTAACTCTCTTTGCGAGCCAGGATGCGTTAGAGTTGATCGTGTTGCCTAATAGTAACTCATTTCCAATTGAGACTATCTCGACGGTACATACTTTCGGCTTCAACAAGGTGAACAGAACGTAACCGGAATCTCAATCTGCCTTCTTGGACAGCCACCATTTCAAGTACTCGTTCTGTTTTCGTCTTCGCTCTTCCTCGGGTGACTCCCGCTCTCGTAGTTTGATTCTTCCTTCCATTAATTGTTGGGAGTTAACGGTGAGGCCACAGCTTTTGCAAGTGTAGAGTTTGAGTGCACTGTCATAACTCAGTACTCCACCGCATTCCAAGCAATAGTTCGTTGTCACTTGAAGTTTGATCTCCAAAATCCTAAGGCTAAATCGCGCTAGTTAAACCTGTAGTAAGGTCACGCTGAAGCAACATAGTAGAACTCGCCCACTTCTTTCTGTTCTCTGTCCAATTTGCTGTCAAGCTTGTTAATTCGCGGACGTTTCGTTTCCGGGTCTCGTCTGAATGTTATCTCCAGGTCTGCCAGGAATGTGTTCATTGCATCCCGCATGGGCATGGGTTCCTTTGCTGAACCTTTGAGTCCCGGTGTTCCTTCGAATACCATAATCCGGTCTGCAAGGAAGTCTTGGGCAACGATGTCGTGTTCTACCACAAATGCGAAAGCTTCTCTCAAGTCTATTATGTGCCTTAAGGCTTTGGCTACTGTAAGCCTCTCTTCAATGTCTAGGAAAGCGCTTGGCTCATCAAGCAAGTAAACTTGGGCGGTCTTTCCCAGGCACGCCGCAATCGCAACCTTTTGCAGTTCGCCGCCGCTCAGTGAGTTCAGTTTTCTATCACGCAACTTATTGATCGCTAGATTGCGAAGTACTTCTTCCGAGAATATTGTCGAGCCATCATTTACTATGGCTGACAGTAACTCGTCGACGGTTCCATCATAGTCTGTAGAAATGTACTGAGGCTTGTAACTGACCTCGAGCTGATTCCTGGATGATTTGGTGTAGAATTCCACGAGTTCCTTAATGAACGTGGTTTTTCCAATCCCGTTTGCTCCTATTATGCCGATGATTTCGCCCGCGTTAATGTTTCCTGCTTTGACTTGGAGTTTGAATTTTCCCCCTGTCTTTGCGAACTCTGGCCACTCTATCTTCTTGTCGGGCACGTATTCAGCCTCCCGTGGTGGTCTGACATGAAAACGAATGGGGTCGTCTCTGAAGCGCATGTTCTCATCAGCCAGAAAACCGTCAAGGTAGTCGTTGATTCCTCCACGGGTAGGATGTGCATGAGAGACAACGCCGTAGCTGCTCGGTTGCCCGTAGAGAACATACACCTCGTCCGAAAGGTAGTCGAGCATTGCTAAATCATGCTCTGCAACCAGCACCGCCTTATTCTGATCCACTAACCTTCTAATGCTACGTGCTGCTCTCATTCGCTGGTATACGTCTAGGTGACTTGATGGTTCATCAAAAATATAGACATCAGCGTCCTTGCAGATTGCAGCAGCTATTGCGACTCGTTGAAGTTCTCCGCCACTCAATACTTTTGGTTCTCGCCCCAGTAATTCTTGTAGCTCCAGTTCATGGATCAACTCGTCAAGCTTCTTACGATTATCAATCTTACTCAACAGTTGTCGAACTGTACCTTTGAGGATCAATGCTAACTTGTCCACTTGTTGCGGTTTATGAACTATCTTGAGTTCTTTGGATGAGATGTGCGCGAAATAGTCGTGTAGCATCGTGCCTCGATATTTAGTGAGTATCTGCTCCCAGTTCTGATCTATCTCTGGCGTTCCAAAATTTGGAGTTATCTCGCCTGCTAATATTCTGAGGACCGTGCTCTTGCCAATCCCATTCTTCCCTACGAGACCGGTTACGGTGCCGGCTCGTGGAATTGGCAGCCTGAAGAGTTTGAACTCATTCACGCCATAGCCGTGAATGCATTCGCCCTCTAGTTCTTGCGGGAGTTTCACAATGTTTATCGCGTCGAATGGACACTTCTTTATGCAAATGCCGCAACCCGTGCAAAGGTCCTCATCAATTATGGGCTTCTTCTGTCCCTCAACAAACTTGATCGCGTATCTTCGGTTCAGGACTTCCGGGCAGAAGCGATAACACGGAATACCGCAATCATCTGGTTTACAATGTTCCTTATCCAGTGTGGCTACACGTAACAAAGTCAGGCAATTCCTTTGAAGCAAAATAATTGTTTTCTTAGTCTAAAATAGGGAGTGGAAAATCGGTCGGTTGGGCCTCGTCTTCACCATTCCTCGTCCTCTCCCCAACCTTCATCATCGCCCCACTCATCGTCAGTATCGTTCTCGTCCTCTTCCTTATCCCAGCTGTCTTCCTCAGTCAATAGAGAGATTTCCTCCAGCCTAAAGCTAGAGTAAGCCCCTCAGTCAAGAGATCTTAAGTCTTTTGGCTGGTTCGAATGTGGAAAAGCATCCGTCTTGTTCCTTGATTGTTGCGATGTTGCCTATTCCTATTGCCATCTCCACTATTGCTGGCTCTCCAACTATTGTTAGCTTTCTCCTGCTTCGCGTTTGCCTCCATCTGCTTCAACTTTAGACGCTGTTCAGGTTCGTGAACGGTTTGAAATCTTGTTCAACGGCAAGTTCTACAAGTGACTTGTGAACCTG
>CAYWMG010000253.1:0-3310 GCA_964459245.1 uncultured Candidatus Bathyarchaeia archaeon | reverse complement strand
AGAGGCGTTTGTTCTGGTTGGAACGATTGTTCCATTTTTGAACGTTTCTGGGTGTTGGAGCGGTTAGTGGCATCAATGGGCGTCTGGATAGCTGCTCAAGATCCAATTGCTGGTTGTTGTTCTGTAGTTTGAAGGGCCCATCTTGCCGGTTTTGTGGGAGTTGAGGGGCTATATGGTTTGGACGCCGAACTTACCTGTTTCCCATAACTCAATCTCTACGCGTGTGTTGAAGCGGTTGCCAAGTTGCTCCTGTATCTGCTTGGCAAGGCGTTCACATGTCATGTTTCCCAAATCCCGATGATCATATTTTTCGTCGATTAGCCCGTCCACGACCTTCTTGATTTTTTCGAAATCAAACCATTCATCGCTCCTTCCATACACTTTAGCAAGGAGGGTGTAATTATGTCCGTGCATTCGGCCGCATTTCGGATGGCCTGCGATGATGTGAGCAGCTGCAAATTCACGCTTGTACAATCTCGCAACATCATGGTCGGTCAAGCTTACGTCTTCCTCAACATTTCGAAGAACTCGTTTCGAGTCTCAAACTTTGAGAACTGACCCCTTAACTCAGAAGTAACGATTTCGGCGCTGCTCCTTACGCCCCTCATCTGCATACACAGATGTCTCGCCTGCACAACTACCGCTACTCCGTGAGGGCGTAGGTTCTCGTTGATCGCGTCCGCGACTTGTTTCGTCATACGCTCCTGAAGCTGAAGCCGCTTGCTAAAACAGTCCACAAGCCGAACGAGTTTCGATATGCCAACGACAGCCCTTGACGGAATATATCCGACGTGTACCTTTCCGTAAAAGGGTAAAAGGTGATGTTCACAGAGACTGAAGAAATCAATCTCCTTTGCTATGACCATTCCAGTTACTTCGCTCCATTCTCTCGAAAGAATCTCCTTAGGGTTCATTGTATAGCCTTCCGTAAGCTCCTGATACATGTCGGCGACTCGTCGCGGCGTATCCTGAAGACCCTCACGTTTAGGATCCTCACCCATAAGCTCTAGAAACTCCCTAGTCACAGTCATCATCCTATTCTTATCCATGATTCACGGTACTCCAAAGACTCGATGAACCGTGCCCTATACGAGTTAACGTTTAAGACCTTTCATTCAAATAAGGCTCTAACGACTCGCGGGTGGAAAAGAGTATTTCCTAAGCCAATCATCAGAATATTACCCCGTCCCTTCTACGCTAGAGGCACCGTCACCGTAGCGCGGGATCTCCTCGGAACGTACCTTGTCAGGGTAAGGGGAAACACGAGATTGGTTTGTCGAATCGTAGAAGTTGAAGCATATAGAGGAAGAGACGATCCCGCCAGTCATGCTTTTCATGGTATGACTCCTAGAAACATGCCAATGTTCGGACAGCCTGGTCGATCGTATGTGTACTTCACGTACGGCAACCACTATTGTCTAAACGTTACAACCCAACCCGCCGGAAAACCAGGCGCGGTACTCATCCGCGCCGTAGAACCATTGCACGGAGTAGAGATGATGAGACAACTCCGGCCGGGAGTCACAGATCTACAACTCACCAACGGCCCTGGGAAGTTAACAAAGGCCTTAGACATTGGCAAATCATTAAACCAAATTGACCTAACACGCAACGGACCATTATTCATCACGAAATCATCAGACGAAGAACCGATAATTATCTGCCGCTCGACTCGGATAGGAATATCATTAGGAAAGGAACGGCTGTGGCGATTCTATATCCGATCCAACGCCTACGTCTCCAGAGGGAAACCTCAAAGTCTTTGACTCGTGCGGAGATTGATCTTCCTGAAATTAGGAGACTAAATACTTGAAGGCGTAACAGAGGTTTCGGATTCGAAGCACAAAACTAAATTTCGTTGCTCCCTTGCGGGTTCTGAAGCCCACGGGAACCTCCATAATCCGCAGTCCTTCCCTTAAGATCTTGACAAATAATTCTAACTCTATCTCAAAACCGCTTGATCGAATTTCGGGATAAATCCGTTCAACGGCCTCTCTAGTGAATAACCAGTATCCAGTTTGAATATCTGTGAAGAGGCGACCAAATTTTGCTCCGAGCAAGAATGAGAGAGTCAGATTAGAGGTTAGACTTAACGTGTTCATTGCGTTCTTATCTCGTGGCCCACGCGTGCGGGAACCAAGTACAACGTCTGCCTCGCCAGATTTTACGAGCTTAATCATTTTAGCGAGATAGGATGGGTTGTTGGTTCCATCGCCGTCTATTATTGATAGAAATTCATAATTTCCTTCAAGAAATAGTCTCATACCAGTACGAACTCCGCAGCCCTTGCCCTTGCCGAACTCCTGCAAAACCACTCGTGCACCCACAGCAGCCGCCATCTCTCTTGTTTGATCTGAACTGAACCCATCAACCACCAATATGTTGCTAAAACCTGCGGAATTAGCCTCTCGCAGAAGATCCCCTATTGCCTCCTCCTCATTGCGAGTTGGAATAAGTAACAGGATTTCAGGATAAGCGTCTGGGCTAGTTTTTTCAATCATTGGAGAGAAATGGTTTCGATCCTGCATGAGAAACATACTCATCTTGTTGTGCATCGTGAGCGTCTTTATAGTTAGTACCTTACCGAATTGAAACCTTCACTAGCGAAGGATAGTTTGGTTTTTAAGGTTTGAACTTACGAAAGACTAATGATGTTCAGTCACATGCCAACTTGAAAGGTGTCTAGCCCTTATGGAGCTGAAAGTGCGTCCTCTTAGACAGGAGGATTTGAAGACCGCGGACCACATCACACGTCTGGCTTTTGGAACGTTCCTTGGCGTTCCTGATCCAGCAAGCTTCTTTGAGGGTATGGACCACGTAAAGACTCGTTGGCTGGCAGATCCGAATGCGGCTTTTGGTGCCGAAGCAGATGGCGAACTTGTGGGCTCTAGCTTTGTCACAAGATGGGGTAGCTTCGGTTTCTTCGGGCCAATAACTGTGCGTCCCGATTTATGGGACCGAGGCATTGCTAAACTCCTACTCGAACCGACAATGGAGCTTTTTAACAAGTGGGGTGTCAGTCATGCAGGCCTCTTTACCTTTGCTCACAGCCCAAAGCATCTAGGCTTGTACCAGAAGTTCAATTTTTGGCCGAGATTTCTAACACTCATTATGTCGAAGCCGGTCAACTTAAATGATGACCTCGGAGGGTGGTCCAAATTTTCCGATGTATCTGATGCGAAGAAGGAAAGATACTTGATTACATGTCGAAGCTTGACCAGCTCAATCTACGAAGGATTAGATTTGGAGCGAGAAATAATGGCTGTCCGAAACCAGAGGCTTGGCGACACCCTACTCTTGTGGGAAGGGG
>CAYWMG010000252.1:0-5003 GCA_964459245.1 uncultured Candidatus Bathyarchaeia archaeon | reverse complement strand
CAAAGTGAAATGTACGTAGTGTCATTTGGGTCCCGGGCTCTCCGATTGACTGGGCTGAGACGATTCCTGCAGCTTCACCGGGTTCAATCATGGCTTTCCGGTAATTTTTCACTGCCTCTCTTACGGCTTGGTCTACTCCCTTCCTTGTGAGTTTAGCTTCAAGGAGACTGGCTCCAAGTTGATTTGCTAAGCTTGGTGTGAGATCGCCCCGTATGGAGTCAATTTTCTTCTCAACGTATGGTTTGCTTGCTTTTTCGCCCTTTTCAATGGTCAGTTCGACACGTTCAACTAAACGTTCAGTGTTCACGGCCTTGCCGTGATCGCTCTTTGCGGTATCGACTCCGTCTTCTCCGTACCTAAACTGGATGATGTCCCCTCTTGAATCACGTACGGTTCCATCATACTCAACTCGGATATGTTCGAGTGCGTTGATCAGGCGTCGCTGCATGTAACCGCTCTGTTGTGTTCTTACGGCTGTGTCTACTAGACCTTCCCTTCCTCCCATAGAGTGGAAGAAGAACTCTATTGGGGATAAACCATCTTGGTATGATGCGTAGACGAAGCCGCGGGCTTCAGCTCCTGCATCACCCCTTTCAAAGAATGAGAGAGCTCGATCTCGATAACCTCTTTGAATTCTTTGTCCACGGATTGATTGCTGGCCTACGCTTGCGACCATTTGGGCAATGTTGAGCATTGATCCTCGTGCCCCTGTCTTGGTCATTATTACTCCAGAGTTGTCAGTCTGAGTCATGAGGTATTGTTCTGCCAATTCGCCAGCTTGGTCTCGTGCTTTTGACAATTCATCCATGATTCGGAGTTCAAGGGATTCTTCGAGTGATCTACCCGGCAGTCTTTCAAGGGTGCCTTTCCGGTGCTGGTCGATTAATTCTTGTACGTGTTCTTCAGCTTTCTTTATCGCTTTAGAAATTTTATCTCTCACAGCGTCTGAGATATCGAGCTCGTTGATTCCGTATGAGAAGCCACGTAATGTTATGAATCGGTCGAGAACTTTGACGAGGCTGTTAAGGAAGTCTCTTCCAGCTTCGGACCCACTGTCTTTAACGATTCTGTGAAATAGGGTCTCGGATCTCTCAGCGCCGATTGTGTTCTTGTCTATCACGCCTTCAATCAGTCTTCCATTCTTTACTACTACGGTATCTCCATCCTCCTTGGTCACCAGGCTTGGTCTGGTGACAAAGCTGAATCCTTCGGGTAGGAAGAGACTGAAGATTTGCTTTCCACTCCAAAGCTCAACTGGTCGTTTGATATCCGGTGGAGGGATCTCGCCAGCGTAGTCTGCGGCAATGATGAGTTTGCCGACTTCTTCCCGGGTAAGATAGGTTGACTTTCTTGTTAAGAGGTAAGCAGCAGTTAGGAGATCGGTCTTTGCACCAATTATTGGTCCGCCGTATCGTGGTGAGAGAATCTGGTCCTGCACCTGCATGAGCAATTTGGCTTCGGTTCTTGCTTCTTCCCCTTGTGGTACGTGTAAGTTCATTTCGTCGCCGTCGAAGTCGGCATTGTATGGTGGGCAGACGCATGGGTTGAGTCTGAAGGTCTTGTAGGGGAGAACCTTCACTCTGTGGGCCATGATTGACATTCGGTGGAGTGATGGTTGTCTATTGAAGAGAACGATGTCGTTGTTCTTAATATGGCGTTCAACGACGAAGCCTGGTTGAAGTGCCTCTGCCAGGCTTTCACGTTCGGTCACGAATTCAAGTCGGACTCTACGACCATCTGGTCGTACTATGTATAAGGCGCCCGGGTATTGGTCTGGACCATTTCGAATCAGGCTTTTTAGTTCTTCAATATTCCATGGGGTAACTCGTTCGGGTATGGTGAGTCTTTGAGCAACGTCCAGTGGGACGCCCACTTCATTGATGTCAATGTTAGGGTCTGGAGAGATGACGGTTCTGGCGGAGAAGTCAACACGTTTGCCTGATAGGTTTCCACGGAATCTTCCCTCTTTACCTTTCAAACGTTGAGTAAGTGTCTTGAGGGCTCGACCGGATCTGTGGCGGGCTGGGGGAAGGCCCGAAACTTCATTGTCAAAGTAGGTTGTAACATGGTATTGAAGCAGCTCATGCAGTTCCTGAATAATGTTGACTGGTACCCCAGATTCCAGTGCTTCCTTTAATTTCTGATTGATGCGTATGATGTCCACGAGTTTGTGAGTTAAGTCGTCCTCTGACCTAATACCGGATTCCAGCGTTATTGATGGCCTTACCGTCACGGCCGGGACAGGGAGGACCTGTAATATCATCCATTCGGGACGTGCGGCCGTAGGCTCCATTCCTAGAAGGCGAAGGTCTTCATCAGGGATGCGTTCCAGCCTCTCGCGAATTTGACTTGGGTTAAGCCTGGAGGCTCCCTCATCAATCATCTCATGAAATGTTGTGGGCTTACCATGCTCTATAGGATACTGTCTCGCTCCGCATTGAGGACATTCCTGGATCTTCTTAGCGTCTTTCAGGACGGCTTCATAAAACGATCCTGGAACTTCATTGAGTTGTTTCTGTTCCTTCACCATCAACTCAGTATAGTACTTGATCTTGTCCGCGGAGAGTTGGATTCGACCACAGTTTCTGCAAGTAGCCTGAAGGAGTTTATGTATGAGCTTCGCGAAAGCAACATGAACGACGGGTTCCGCTAATTCAATGTGTCCAAAATGTCCTGGACATGCTGAGGCTGTGTTTCCGCAAGTCTTACACTTTTGTCGAGGTTCTAGAGTGCCAAGCCTTCCATCCATAAGTCCTGAGAGTATAGGCACGCCGTCCTCATCGTATGTATCAGCAGTCTGAACCTCTACGGCTGAAAGTTTTCGAATATCGCTGGGGGCAAGCAGTGTGAAATGAATGCTTCCGATGACTTTCGTCGCTTCATCGACTATTGACATTCTATGCGCGCTCCAATATTTCTAGCCGCGGCGCCACTCCAAGCGCCATAAGTTCTTGTAACAAGAGTTTGAATGCGTAGGAAAGTTGCACTCCTGAAACGACGGCTTTGTCGCCGTCGATGCGGCATATGTATTTGTTCTGTTTCACGTCATGATATGCGAGCAATCCGCACGTCTCACAGATCATTACAGTGTACTTGTCCGATTCCTCTAGAAGTCGATCTCTGAGTAATGCTGACGCTCCATGCCCAATCAGGCAGTCGCGTTCCATCTCTCCAAATCTGAGCCCTCCTCCTCGCGCTCGTCCTTCCGTTGGTTGTCTGGTCAGCATTTGAACTTGGCCACGTGCTCGTGCATGCATCTTGTCAGCTACCATGTGATGGAGTTTCTGATAATAGACTACTCCAACAAACACGTCAGCCACCAGCTTCTTTCCGTCGACGCCATTGTACAATACTTCACGTCCGCTGTGTCCGAATCCCAACTCAAGCAGGGCGTCACGTAAGGCTTGGGGGCCTTCATTGCTGAAAGCAGTGCCATCAACTGCTTCGCCGCGAAGGCTTGCAACTTTTCCGGCAACGGCTTCAACAAATTGACCAATGGTCATTCGTGATGGAATTGCGTGTGGATTGATGATTATGTCCGGGACGATTCCTTGTTCTGTGAATGGCATATTCTCATGAGGAATTAGCGTTCCGATGACTCCCTTCTGGCCGTGTCTGGATGCAAATTTATCTCCCAACTCCGGAATTCGAGTATCTCGAACTCGTACCTTTACGAGACGATTGCCTTCAATTGATTCACTGAGGAATACTGCGTCTACGATACCTTCCTCCGATGGGCGCATGCCTACGGATGAGTCTCTCTTCGTTGGACCCTTGACTTCGAACTCTCGATACTCTTCAAGAAATCTTGGTGGGCTTGTTCGTCCGATCAATACTGAATTTCCAGTAACTTCCGACTCGACCGAAATTACACCGTCCTCCTCAAGCAGTCTATAGTATCTGTCTCCTCTGTATCCTCGAATTCCCGCTTCGGGAACTTCAAACTTGTCACGTAGACCTCCGAGGTATTGCCTACACTCACCTTCATAGACTCGGTAGAAACTGGATCGGAAGAGCCCTCTGTCAACAGATGATCGGTTAATGATGATTGCATCTTCCATGTTGTATCCTTGATAGCAGAGAAGTGCTACAACGCAGTTCTGTCCGGCGGGTCGATTGTCATACTTAATGACCTCCATGGGTTTGGTGCGTATCACGGGCAGTTGCGGATAATGGAGGACGTGTGCGCGGGAATCAGTTCGATTCGCATAGTTTACAGAATAGACACCTAGCGCTTGTTTTGCCATAGCTGATTCGTACGCGTTTCGCGGTGACTGATTATGTTCAGGATACACGATTAGTGATGCACATATTCCTAAAATTGTATAAGGTGCAATCTCGAGATGCGTGGTCTTCTCGCTTATCCTACTTGGGGCATCGGCAACTAGGGCGTTCTCTTCTTCATCAGCGTCGAGGTATTCGATTATTCCGCGTTCAATTAGATCTGCCCATCTGAGTTCGCTGCGTTGTATTCCTTCAACATGTTCTCGGGTAAGTTTTGGTTTACTGTTTTCCACAATTATGAGAGGTCTTCTAACTCGGCCCGCGTCACAGTTAATGTACAGCTCCGAACGACCACCTTCAACTTGAGGTGGGGAGTAGGCTACGTTCACTTCGGAGCTGATCTCTCCTCCTCTTCGCATCCGGATGAGTTCTTGCGCCATCTTTTCCGCGTCGCGAACATATCCAGCGATTCAACCGTCCACGAAGACTTTGGTTCCTGTCTGTCGTAGCTTCGGGTCCGATTCTTCTACGCTTACTGCTCCTACCCTTCTTACCTTTGAGACGAAGTCTCGTGAATCAACTCCGATTGAGATTACGGCGCTGAGTGCGAGGTTCTTTACTAGGCCGCAGTTTGATCCTTCAGGAGTCTCGCTTGGACAAAGCCTTCCCCAGTGAGTTGGGTGAAGGTCTCTGGCCTCCAAGTTAGGTTGACTTCTGCTAAGGGGTGATTGTAGTCTTCTAAGATGACTTAACGTTGATGAAAAGTTTGTTCGGTCTAG
>CAYWMG010000251.1:0-15578 GCA_964459245.1 uncultured Candidatus Bathyarchaeia archaeon | reverse complement strand
CCCACTGCTTGATTTGAGCCTCTTGAAGATACGGGAGTTTACTGGAGGAGTTACTGCTCAATTGCTGAATGCACTAGCATGGGGAGCGTTTCTTCTGCTCCTCAGCCTCTACTTTCAGCTTATTCTCGACATGAGCCCTCTGGATGCAGGGATAAGGATACTTCCCTTTGACATCGCGTTTCTAGCTTTCGGCCCAATGAGCGGGAGACTTTCTGACAGGTTCGGGCATCTTCCATTCACGACCGCTGGAATTGCTCTCGCGAGCTTCGGCCTATTTCTCTTCTCAACTATCACAATTGCATCCCCCCTAGCGTTCATTTTCATTTACATGATAATTGTTGGAACAGGCATGGGACTGTTTGTATCTCCAAACATGAGCTCGGTAATGAGCTCTGTGCCTGAAAACAGAAGAGGAATCGCCTCAGCCCTTAGAGCAACATTCTTTCAAACTGGATTTGTACTCAGCCTCAATGCTGCAGTGCTGATAATGACTTTCGTGATGCCATACCAAAGAATTACCGAGGTAATATCCGCAATAAATCCTATTGCTATACCCGAATCAGAAAAGCTCCTATTCCTCAAAGGACTAAACAGCGCCTACTTCTGGCTTGCAACCGTCAATCTTGCCGCGATTGTCCCCTCAGTCCTAAGGGGAAGCGGGAAGAAGAAAACAAAAGAAGGAAGAATAAAAATCATCACACATTCTCCTATCGTTGAATGAACCAACCAAGCTTAAAGCGATCTTAAGGCTACGAATTTACCTGACGTGATTTGCGGCGTCAAAAAATGATTTCCATAATTCTCGTATCAGTAGGATTATTAATGGTTGCTGCTGGCCTCGGATCATGGCTGCTCGGAATGACACTTCCCGTTAATTCGACGACGATAGTCATCTTGGGCACCGCAGCATTAGTGGTGGGGTTGATCATGTTCGTAACGGAACTGTTCGAATCGTGGCTTAGCCGCGGACAGTCTGCACTGGTTGATGGCCTCCAAGCAGGTTAGCATGTTTGAATGATAAAATTCCACAATCCCGCATAGTCAAGACGGCCACTGCTGCCGCTCAAGATGCTGGCAAGGAACTTCTAAGATTATTCGGAGGGGCATTATCGATTCACCGCAAGTATGATTATCCAGGTAGCATAGTCACGAACGCCGACGAGAGAGCCGAGCGTATAATTCTAGCCAGAATTAAGAAAAGTCGGATTAAAAGCACAGTGATTTCTGAAGAAGCTGGAACGGTTGACTTTGGATCAGATGAAGTCGTGTGGGCTGTAGATCCACTTGATGGAACGTTCAACTATTCCAAGAACATCCCCTACTTTGCGGTCTCGGTCGGAGTCATGGTTGGCGATACACCAAGCGTAGGCGTGATCTACAATCCAGTTTTGAATGAAATGTTCGTAGCACGGAGAGGTCACGGTTCTCACCTCAACGGTAAACGAATTCACGTATCCAATACCCAATCCTTGGAAGATGCTTCGTTGATTTTTGAGTGGTGGAATCCAGAGCCTAAAATCCCTGATCCGCTTGGTTTCCAGAAGAAACTATATGGACTGACTCGAAGTTTGAGATCTCCGGGAAGTGTGGCACTGAATCTTTGTGCTGTGGCGTCTGGAAGATTTGACGGCCTCGTGACGATCTTTGAAAAATCGCCAATGTACGAACTGGGTGCAGGATGCTTGTTGGTCCAGGAGGCAGGCGGAGTTGTGACGAATTCAATCGGTCAAATGTGGGAGAGCCTCAAGGGATCGGTCTTGGCGGGTGGAGAGGCGGTTCATGCGAAGTTGATATCTATGGTTAACTCGAACAAGAGTTAGAGACCTTCCTTGGATAACTCAAAAAATAGATCTCGTTGTCGCTGAGTCAGTTTGGTGGGGGTTTTCACTCGGATGATTACAAGCTCGTCGCCTCGGCCGTAGTTACGTAATTCGGGCATTCCTTTCTTCTTAAGCCTGAATACGACTCCGTTTTGGGTTCCTGCGGGTATCGATATTTTTGCGGCGCCGTCCATGGTAGGTACTTCAACCTCTCCGCCGAGCGTAGCCTTCGAGAATGAGATGTCGACATTGCAGACGAGGTTATTGTCGTCTCTTTGAAAAATTTGATGCGGCCTGACATTGACTACAACATACAAATCCCCATTCTCACCGCTTCCGTTAGGAGCATCGCCCTCGCCGCGGAGGACTAACTGTGAACCGGTGTCCACTCCTGGTGGTATCTTTACACTGATGCGCCTTTGAAGTTCAACTATTCCTGCTGCGTGGCATCTGTTGCATGGTTTCTCGATTATCACGCCTCGCCCTCGACATTTGCGACAAGGTTCGACGCGTGCAAACTGCATGAAGCCAGTAACCTGAACATGTTGAACTTGGCCCATTCCGTTGCATTCTGAACATTTCTTTGTCGAAGTGCCTGGTCTAGCTCCTGATCCGCCACATTCCGGACATCGCTCATTTCTGGGTACTTCAATCTCAGGGCTAAGTCCGGCATATGCTTGTTCAAGCGTGATTTCTAAGTTGTAGCGAAGATCTTGCCCACGAGGAGGTCCGCGGGTTCGCCTTCCTCCAAAAAACGTTTCGAAGATTGACCCGAAACCGCCGATCCCGAAACCGATGTCGCGGAAGATTTCGTCAAAGTTTACTCCGCGAAAGATGTCTTCTGTTGAATATCTAGAGTCAATTCCTGCGTGGCCGAAACGATCGTATTGTGTTCGCTTCTGGTCGTCAGAGAGTACTGCGTAGGCTTCCGATATTTCTTTGAACCGTTCTTCTGCGTCTTGTGATTTGTTACGGTCAGGATGATATTTTAGAGCTAACTTCCGATATTCACTCTTGATTTGGTCCTTCGTTGCGTTACGTTGTACACCGAGTACTTCGTAGTAGTCACGTTTTTCCAACTATAATCTTCCGTAATGCTAAGTCTGTTTCTTGTCATCCACGACTTTGTAATCAACATCTACCGCATCTTTCTTGTTCTCTTGCCCTTGGGGACTCGTTCCAGGAGGAGTTCCGGCTGCGGCTTGCTGTTGAGCTACTTGCTGGTAAGCTGCGGTGCCTATCTCTTGCATAACTTTTTGAAGGCTCTCAAGACTCTGCTTAATGGCTGCGTTGTCTTTACCTGACAAGGCCTGTCGCAACTCTGAGATGCCCTTAGTGAGACGCTCAGATTGCTCCTTAGACAACTTCGCGGCTAGTTCTTTGGACAACCTCTCTGCTTGGTATATCATGTTGTCTGCGTTATTGCGCAGCTCAACCTCCTCCTTGCGCTTCTGGTCTTCTGAGGCGAATTGTTCGGCCTGCTTAACCATCTTCTCAATTTCATCTTTTGCTAGCTTCGTTGATGCTGTTATGGTAATCTTCTGTTCTTTACTCGTGGCCAAGTCTTTCGCTGAAACGTTCAAGATTCCGTTTGCGTCTATATCAAAAGTGACCTCTATCTGTGGAACTCCGCGAGGAGCAGGTGGAATGCCGGTCAGGTTGAACATTCCCAATGAAACATTATCAGCTGCCATTGGCCTCTCACCTTGCAGCACATGCACCGTGACTGATGTCTGGAAGTCCGCTGCGGTTGAGAATACTTGGCTTCGTTTTGTTGGAATAGTAGTATTACGATCAATTATCTTCGTGGATACGCCACCTAGAGTTTCAACACCCAGTGATAGCGGCGTGACATCTAGAAGAAGCAGATCATGTACTTCGCCCCCTATGACACCTGCTTGTATAGCTGCACCCATTGCGACGCATTCCATCGGGTCAACTCCTCTTTCAGCCTCCTTGCCCATGTAGTCTTCGACGAACTTTCGAACTATGGGCATGCGTGTAGGTCCGCCGACGAGGATTATTTTGTCAACATCTTTTGCAGTCAACTTAGCGTCTGCAATCGCATGTTGCATCGGCGAATGGCAACGTTCGATTGTCGGTCGAATGAGTTCCTCCAATTTTGCGCGGGACAAGTTCATAGTGAGATGTTTTGGACCCGCTGCATCTGCAGAGATGAAAGGAAGGTTAATGTCGGTTGTAAGAACAGTGGAGAGCTCAATCTTCGCTTTTTCAACGGCTTCGCGAACTCTCTGAATGGCAACTTTATCATTTCGTAGATCAATGCCGTTGCTTGCTTTGAACTCTTCAGCTACGTAATTGATGAGAGTATTATCCATGTCTGTTCCTCCCAGTTGAGTATCTCCACTTGTAGAGAGGACTTCGAAAACCGGTGGGCTCTTCGGATCCGACCGTCCAACATCCATTATTGTCACGTCCAAAGTTCCGCCACCCAAATCGAAGACTAGGATCTTCTGTTCCTTCTCGTTTCTGTCGAGTCCATAGGCCAAGGAGGCTGCCGTCGGTTCGTTGATTATTCTAACAACTTCTAGACCAGCTATTGAGCCAGCGTCTTTCGTTGCCTGTCGTTGGTTATCGTTGAAATATGCAGGAACGGTAATGACAGCCTTCTCAACTTTATCGCTTAGGAAAGCCTCAGCATCACGTTTGATCTTTTGCAGAATGTAGGCGGAGATTTGTTGCGGTGTGTATTCTTTGCCGAATATGTTAACTTTGTAATCAGTTCCCATTTTGCGCTTTATGGCGAGCACGGTTCCTTCTGGGTTTGAGACGGCTTGTCGTCTTGCCGGTTCGCCAACGAGCAATTGTCCATCCTTCGTGAAGGCCACAAAGGAGGGAAACGCTTTTCCTCCGACTGATGTGCCTTCGGCACTGGGAATGATCGATGGCCGGCCGCCAATATATGCTGCAGCGGCCGAATTACTTGTTCCTAAGTCTATTCCAATAATTTTGGGCAATGATTATCCACCGCATAGTTACTAAAGGTAACATGGGAACGTGAATCAAATTAAAAACCTTATGGAGAAGATTCGCCAGTACCCCTCTCAGATTCGGAGTTGGATCTTCGTTTGCTGACAATAACCAAGCTTGGTCTAATCACTTTACCATTTAGCAGATACCCTCTCCTAACCTCTTCAGTGACTATATCGTCCTGGTCATCCTTTTCCACATAGCTTACCACTTCGTGGCGTTCTGGATCAAGATGCTGCCCAACAGCATGTATCTCTTCCAACCCTTCGGATCTCAGTACGTCCGTCAACTGTTTTTGAAGCATACCCAAGCCAACAGCTATCTCTTCTGTAGATAGGGATTTACCGGAGTGGGCGAAGCTACCTGCTTGCTGCATAGCATCAAGGATGGGTAAGAGCTTGAGGACAAGTCCTTCGGATGCCCGCCTAGTGACAGACTCCAATTTTCGATTGGTAATCTTCTGAAGATTCTCCATGTCAGCCTGAAGACGTTGCAGTTTGTCGAAGTACTCCGCAGCCTTCTTCTCGCTGTCTCTTCTCGCCTTATCTAATTCCTCCAACTGTGCTCGAAATTGCTCGATGAAATCAATTTGCTTGTTTGCCAGTTCCGTTCTTTGCTTGATTTTCGACATGTGATAGACCTCAGCAGAAACTTGTGATAGAGGCTCAGCTCAATGAACCCAGAACCTGCTTTTTTTCTTTATGCCAATGAACTTGCCCTTTTCCCGTTCTGGGCAGTGAACGTATCAAATAGTTTCAGGACCCTGCGTCTGGTCTATGATACTAGGGAGATGGGGGGTATTTGCAGAGTAGATCAAGAGGTTCAAATTAGTGTAGATATCTAGAGGGTAGATTCCATCGGTAAGGGGTAGTGTCCAACCATGCGGACGAGACCTTCGATAGAGCGGCGCGCTGAATTGCAGCGAGTGATTGTTGACCGTTCTTTGGTTATTCGTCCGCCATCTCACATTCCTGAACCAACCTTCGGTTTACTGACTGACATAATGCCGTTTCATGATGGTGCCTTTCGTCATCCTGCCACATTAAATCCAGAGATTGCGAAAGATGCCTTCTTGGAAGCGGGATTCAAGCTTGTTTATTCACGCGAAGCACGGAAGATAATTCATGAACATAGGAGCGTACTATTCGAATATGACCCTGCAGGATATGTTTGGGTAAAATCACAAAAGGATGATCCACTCAAAGAAATATTTGACGATAGAACTTTCAAGACATATCTTATCTGGAGTCCCTATTACGATTGTTATAGGCTTAGACAAGTTGGGTCTATCACTTTTCTTCTGAGGTTTCTGAAAGAACAGGATGTCGAGGTTACGTTGAAGGGATTTCCACAAGATCAAACTAGTCTGGCGAGTTTGTCAATTTCAAGAAAACCCAACGTAAAGCTGTATCCGTTCCAACAACGAGCGGTTGAATTCGTATTAGAGAATGATGGAAGAGCTTGCATCTTCGATGAGATGGGCCTAGGAAAGACCATCAGCGCTACTGCCGCCCTGATTGAGTTGGTTGCTGCTAGAAAAGCAAGAAGGGCGATAATCGTCGCTCCGAACGCTGTGCTCGAGCAATGGCGTGATGAGATGGTTGAGAAATTCAACCTTTACCCAACCCTTGTAACATCCAGGCGTCGGTTGGAAGAACGAATTCGCCTATACGAAGACCCGTTGGTCGTAATCAATTATGAACTATTGAGAACCGACGTTGAGCTGATTTTGAAGAAGACATTTGACACACTGATACTGGATGAAGTCACGCGTGTCAAGAATTGGGACACCCAGACAAGTGAAGCAGTGAAGAGAATTCTAGTCAGAAACGTAATCGCATTGACCGGCACTCCTCTCGAGAACCATATCGGTGAGTTATACAACATAGTTAACATTGTTCATCCAGGATTCTTTGGGAGATATCACGAGGACTTCTTGGCGCGTTACACAACAAGAAGTTCTGGACTAGGATGGCAAACCAACCATCCGTCGATCAATCCATACACTTTAACTGAGTTAAGAGAAAAACTTGCAAAGGTCTCAATTCGTCGAACAAAGTCAGATGTTTTCAAACAACTCCCGTCGCTCACCATGGAATATGTGTATACAGAACCAGCACGAAATCAAAAGATGATTTATGAAATTCTTGAGACGAGTCTCGGCGAAACACTAATCGACGAGTATACTTATAGCTTGAACGATGTTGATGGGCCGAACCCATTTACTGCAAATCGACTGCGATTCTATACTTTGCTGAGAGAAGCCTGTGCGGACATCAGCATGATTGCCGGATACTTACGCAGAAAACAAAGAGAGAACACGAGGGACGCACACCTATTACGACAGTCACCCATTTTCAACAGACTCACTCGCACACTAACCAAACTTGAGCCTGAAAACGCGAAATTATCCGAACTGAAAGAGCTGGTTAAAGATCTCGCTGAACAAGGCCACAAAATCATTGTTTTCTCTCAATTCGTGGCGGTCATCAAACTGGTGCAGGACGAGTTGGAGAATGATGGAATATCCTGTGTTGCGTATCACGGCCAAATCTCAAATGAAGAGCGTTCCCTTAACCTGAAAAGATTCACTGAACAAGCCAATGTCACTGTTCTTGCTAGCACGGACGCTGGTCAATTTGGTCTAAATCTTCAAATCGCCGATGTCATAATCAACTATGACTTACCCTGGAATCCAGCCAGGCTGCAACAACGAATTGCAAGAATTCACAGAATCGGACAAGTAAACAAAGTCTTAGCGATCAACTTTGTCGTGAAGGGCACTATAGAGGAACACGTCAGGGAAATTCTTGAGAAGAAACGAAAAGTCTTCAGAGACGTCACTGTAAGCGACCTGACTGAAAGTGAAAGCTTCGGCATGGAGGAGTTGAGAGAACTTTTTGGATTCGATATGAAAAAACTCGCTGCAAACATTCAACACAGGTATGGAATACGAATGGAGACCACGCGCGATCGAAGTTAAGTTTCACCCACCTCTCGATCGTATTAATGTCATCACGTTAAGTCTACTCCTTAGGGATGTGGGGAATCTTCTGCGAAGCTTGTAGTCCTCCGCGAGTCGCTCGATACGAGGGTAGAACACTCATCCTAGACCGAATCGAATGCAAATGCTCATGCCCGATCACAATCTTTGATTCAAATGGTCCAAGATGCCCCAGTTGCAACCATTTAATGAAAATTGAACTTACAGACGCTTGGTATGATCCGTGTCTGTGGTCCAATCCAAAGACTGGAAAACCACTCCGAGTGGACCAGGTTGCACCTTGTGGTTAACTATGAATAGTTTTTAGTGATTTTTTGCGATGAAACGGCCGAGGTACTACTATACACTAATCGAGGTGGGGGTTTAGCTTCCAAAAAGCTGCTGCCAGAAGCTTTTCTTTTTACTTCTCTTGGGACGCTTGGCTCGCTTTTTGGGAGACTTTCTTCTTCTATTAGCCAATATTTAGCGCCAATCTGATAGAGCAGAGAGAGTTTAAAAAACTGACGCAATTTTGACCTACCAGCCAAATCGAAATATGGGTATGCAACAGTTTCGGAGATGACTCCTGATCGTTCGCCTCTCTCTTTCCTTGAATGTTGTAACGTAAGCGATCTTGATACATTGAAAAGTCAAGGCTGGATCATCGACCTTTACCCGAAAGACGGGCATATGATAGTGTGGCTCAAATCTCCTTGTGGAGCATGCATTAGAGTCGCTGACAAATGGCAGCCAACAATTTCTGTCGGCGGCAATCTAAGTGACCTACTTGACCTTGCATGCCAACCATTCATTGCTGCATCTTCGCTCACGCAGAAGGTGACTAGGCCAGGAACTACACGAGCAACAGTGCTAGAGATTGAAGTCAGAAACGAAACGCATGCAATATCATTAGCTAAAAAAATTCAACGATACGGCAACTATTCCAAGTTCCAACTCTATAATGTAGATGTCCCATTCACACAGATGTATCTCTATCAGAAGAATCTCTTTCCATTAGCATTCGTTCAAGTAGAAAATGCGGGTAGCGTTCAATGGACACTCAAAGATTCACGCAATGCTCTAGATTATAAATTGCCACCATTTAGTGCGATTCGCCTACAAATCCGAACTACTAGGGTAAATAAAATTCAAAGCATTAACGACGAACTAGACTCGTTGAAGATTATTCAAAACAATGGAGAAAGTTTTGAAATAGATTCTGGCAGTGAGTGCGAAAAGATCCTCAAATTAGTAGACGTTTTCCATGAGGTAGATCCAGACATTGTCTTGACAGAAGGTGGTGACTCGTTCATTTTTCCTTACCTAGCTAGGCGAGCACTATACAACCTCATAGGTGATCAGTTAATTCTTGATCGGGAAGGAGTACCACTTAGAGTTTACGAAGTCCAAGGACACAGCTACTTCTCGTACGGCAAAATCTCGTATCTCCAAACAGCCGCTAGGCTGTTCGGTAGACTGCACATCGATGAATCAAATGCATTCTTCGTTAATGATTGCGGACTTGAAGGGTTATTTGAAGTTGCAAGAACATGCATAATTCCAATTCAGAGAGCGTCGCGAACAACTATTGGGACAAGCATGACTTCATTGCAGCTTTATCATGCAGCCAAAGAAAACATACTCATTCCATGGAACAAAAACTCTCCAGAAACATTCAAAGATGGTAATGAGCTTGTGATGGCCGATCGTGGAGGGTTCATTTTTGAACCGAAAATTGGGATCCATGATAATGTCGGTGAACTTGATTTCTCATCACTTTATCCCCAAATCATGCTCAAGAGAAACTTGAGCGGCGAGACGATTAACTGCAAGTGTTGCCCGAATTCATCACATAGAGTACCTGAGCTTGAGTTTAATATCTGCGAAAAATGGCTGGGCATAGTGCCACGATCGCTTAGCATTTTACTTCAAAAAAGGACGGCTTACAAAAAATTCAAGCATGAAGCATTGGATCCACCGACGCGACTTAGATACGACCAACGCCAAGCTGCATTAAAGTGGATCCTAGTCTGCTCATAGCCGTAAAACGGCGAGCAATTGGCTACCTGGGATTCAAAAATGCGCGTTTTGGCAAAATAGATGCACACATAGCGACATGCGCCTTCTCAAGAGAGGCACTCAAGAAAGCAGTAACAATTGCAGAGTCAAGAGGTTTCAAATTAGTACATGGAATCGTAGACTCCATGTGGCTGAAGAAAAAAGACGCTACAATTAACGAGTATAAGCTTGTTTGCGACGAAATCGAGAAGAACCTGGACCTCCCCATAGGCTTTGAAGGCAGTTACAAGTGGATTGTATTCTTGAATTCGAGAATTAACCCAACGCTTCCAGTTCTGAATCGATATTATGGTATCTTTGAGGATGGATCTCTGAAAGTACGAGGGATAGATCTCAGGAGACACGACACTCCTAACATTGTAAGGAAATGTCAGAAAGATATGTTATCCATATTCTCGGAAGCTAGTAATTCATCTGAGTTTATGTCGTTGATACCTAAAGCGTTGAAAGTTATGCGGTCGTATGTTTTTATGCTAAGAACTGGGAGGGCGCAAATAGAGGACTTAATTGTAGAGAAGAGGGTGAGTAAGAATCCGGAAGAATATACTCATCATGTTGAGCAAGCCATCGCAGCCGATAATCTTGTGAAGCAAGGCGGTTCTGTACATGGAGGGCAAAGCGTCAGTTACGTTATAGCGAGTAGCAGTTCAAAGTCATACAATAATCGTGCTATTCCAGTTGAATTGCTAGATGGACGAGTACAATACGACTTGGAAAAGTATGTTACGTTACTGCTCTCGTCTGCTATGAATCTACTACTTCCATTTGGCTACGATCTCGATTTATTACGAAAGTACGTTGCATAGTAGGTGATTTGCCACGATCTAGATGGCTATCCAACATTGCCGAATCTGTAGGGGGCTACTGCTCTACATTTGTTGCACGTAGCATAGCCGAATTTGCCCACTGTGAAGCTAGAGTTGGTCCCGCAGCTTTGACAGATCATTGAGAACCCTTTCAATCGTCCAGAGTCAGGGTCACGTTGTTGTTGCTGTCTCCGAGCTTGCTGCTTCGCCTCGTTTATTTTTCGCATTTTTTGTTCTTCATTCAACTTCCGAAGGTAAGAGGTGGGAATTTTGCGAACCATTTTTTCACTCTTCTACTGAGTATTACTCTTATCTCTACTTATGACTCGCTCGAGCTGATGAATTACATTCTCCTGCTCCATCGTCTGTATTGAACCTGGCTGTTTCTCTCGTACTTTTCTGATGGCGTCGTCTGCGCGGCTTCCTCTATAGACCAGGTACGCAGCTAGCACCGTTCCGGTTCTTCCAATTCCTTCTCCGCAGTGCACCAGTACTGGATTGGATTTCATTTTCTGATTCTCGATGAACTTGAGGATTCTGTTTAGTTGCTCAATAGTTGGGGCATTGGAAACATGTTCGTGTATGTATGTGAAACCTAGTTTGGTGACGATGTCTGCAGGTAAGGGGCTGCTCGTTAGTGACACAATCGCTCTTATACCTTCGTTCTTTGCGGCTTGGAGCTCTGTTTCAGTCTCTGGCCTACCACAACCTGCGATTATGGGTTGTTCCAACCAACTAAAATTACGCGGCAACATATCCATGTGAACGCTCTCAGGAATTTCAAATTATCGAATCTGGTTTTGGAATTTCGATTTGATTAAGAGGAAACTTTGACGCTGCCTCTTCGAAAGAGTGTATGAATTGGGTGGAGAAACTTTGAAAATCTAACTTTATGTCTATACCTACCAGCTATTCGTAGAGGCTGCCACCTCGACTTGAAATACTTCCCAAGGCTTGTCCAAGTGAACTAGCGTATCGCTGAGGTTGAAGATTATTGCACCGATACGATTCTTCGTCCTAATATTCCCACTCGAATTGCACTCTCAGTGTCATGTCTCTCATCTCTTTGGCGATCGTTTGAACCATGTCCAGGTCAACAGGCAATTTTCTGGGTCTTCTTCCTGCTAGGATCACCTTGGTCTCAGTGCTACCGTCAGGTATCCAGATAGTGTTGATAGTGAATATTGATAACGGGCTGAACAGGTCTTCGAGGAAAGCGCGGTCGTCTCCTCCGAAGCTGATTAGCTTAACTCGTTTTCCAAAGCTTTGACTCAACTCCTTAACCACCTTCGCGCCGCCACCAAGGAGCCTCGGCAAATCTTTCTTGTCCACGAGAATTGCCATCATATCAGCGGCTTCAACTGAGCGATGATAGGTGACGTCTTGGAGCACTGGATAGTCCTTCTCGAGCTCAACGACTTTCTGAATAACCTTGAGGTCAAGTGGGGTAATGAGACCTTTCTGTAATTTCTCCTCGCACCGTCTACAGAGGATACCCGACTTTACGCAGAAGGCGTCAAGAATTGTCTTTACCATTTAATCTCATCACTTTTGGATGCTTTTACGCACGCAGGTTGCTCGAAAGGATCCTCTTCAGCGGCTGAGTATGTTTCGAGTTTTGCCTAGTGATCTATTGCTGCTTGATAGGGTTTTCTTTTCTCCGAACACGTATGCGAAGAGCTCTTCAACTCAACTCGATAATATGATCACGATTCTGAGTCAAAGCGGATTTGAACCCATCTCCGGGCGCCAACGCTGAAACATCGATATTTCAACAGTAGAACTGCATGGTTTTGCTTTTCCTCAGCGTTCGAGCGGTAATTTATACGCAACTTCAGTAGTCTACGAACCGCAAAGCAGTTCATGAGGAATTGATCTCGTTGAAACTTTTCGAATACGAGGCTAAGGAAATTGCTCGACAATATTACCTAACCGTGCCAAACGGAATTGTTGCCTCCAGCCCTGAGGAAGCTAAAGCAGCCTATCAGAAACTGAATCAACACTCAATGATCAAAGCTCAAGTTCTTGTTGCAGGCCGCGGGAAAGCCGGCGGGATCAAACCCGCTGCGAACGCTGACGAGGCATTCAGCGTAGCAAAGACTCTTCTTTCCATGACAATAAAAGGAGAGAAGGTTGCAAGCGTTCTCGTCGAGCAACAACTCGCGATCAAACATGAGCGATATGTCAGCATCGTTGCCGACCGGTCGTCGCGATGCTACACGCTGCTCTGTTCGACGGAAGGAGGAGTCGATATTGAACAGGTTGCAGAACATTCACCTGGCAGGATTCTTCGCCATAAGATTGATCCGTTAATCGGCCTTCAAGACTTTGAGGGCAGACAAGTGGCAAAGGGGCTTGAATATTCTGGAAACCAAATGAATCAACTGTCCTCCGTGATAAACAAACTCTTTCAAATAATGACTGAATATGATGCTGAACTGATAGAGTCAAATCCATTGATAGAGACGGAGTCTGGCGAGTTCGTTGCCGGCGATCTACGCATACTCCTAGATGATAACTCATTGTATCGTCATCCAAAGTATCTAGAACGAATGAAAACCCTTGAACCTGACATGACTGCTCTTGAAATCAAAGCTCGCGAGAAAAGTCTCGCTTATGTGGAGCTGGATGGAGATGTGGGAATTATCGGAAACGGTGCAGGCTTAGTGATGGCCACTCTGGACATGATTGCGGATTACAAAGGTAACACCGCTAATTTTTGTGACGTCGGCGGCGGCGCCAACGAAGAGAGAATATCCTCAGCGTTAGAAATCGTACTCGCCAACCCCAGGGTCAAAGTTCTACTGATTAACATAATGGGCGGCATCACACGATGCGACGACGTGGCCCGAGCAATTCTAGATATCCAGAAGAGAATGGGCATATCCAAACCCATGGTAATACGACTGGTCGGTACCAATGAGGATGAGGGACGTAAAATTCTCACCGCCTCGAACATTCCGTCTCTGAATAGCATGGAAGAAGCAGCAGCAAAGGCGGTTGAGTTAGCATCTAAGGTGAAATAAAAGTGGCAATTCTAATTGGCAAAAATACCAAAACTGTCGTACAAGGAATCACGGGAGCGCAAGGACGATTTCACACTCAACTAATGGTCGAGTATGGCTCTAAGATCGTAGCCGGAGTCACTCCCGGAAGAGGAGGGACATCAATTCAGGGAATTCCAGTGTTCGACACAGTGGAAGAAGCAAAACAACGCACAAAGGCTGATGCCTCAATAATTTTCGTTCCAGCACCATTCGCCAAAGACGCAGCCTTAGAAGCAATCGCATCTGACTTGAACCCCGTCGTTGTAATCACTGAAGGAATCCCGTTAAAGGACGAAATCCAATTAATGGAGATCGCAAAGCAAAAGGGCACTACAGTGATCGGACCTAACACGCCGGGCATTATTACGCCGACCGAGTGCAAGCTTGGAATAATGCCCGGCCACATCTTCAAACCTGGAAAGATCGGATTAGTCTCTAGAAGTGGAACACTGACCTACGAAATCGCCGCCAGCCTAACGACCTCAGGACTAGGCCAGTCAACATGTCTAGGCATCGGTGGAGATCCAATAGTGGGACTAAACTTCGTTGACGTTCTAGAAATGTTCAGACAAGACCACAATACGACTGCAATCGCAATGATTGGAGAAATTGGAGGCGACGCTGAAGAGAGAGCCGCCGAATATATAACGAAAACGAAATTTCCTAAACCAATTGCAGCATACATAGCTGGGCGAGCAGCGCCACCTGGAAAAAGAATGGGCCACGCGGGAGCGATAATTATGGGAAAGAGTGGAACAGCCGAAACCAAGATAGACTCCCTTAGGAAAGCGGGAGTAAGAATTGCCCTGAAACCTGGAGAAATTGCGAAGCTTCTCAAGTCAACATCCTGATAGATCGAATTAAAAAGCGCAAACAACGAGTGCTAATCCAGGAGTTACACATTGCTCAAGCGAACACACTACACGGACCAGGTAGAATCCGCTACAGGCACAATAGTTCTAGCTGGATGGGTTCACGAAATAAAGGACTTAGCCCGAGCTCGCTTCATCTGGATTAGAGATAGACATGGTATTGCACAAATCACAATGATAAAATCAAAAACAGACCCCCAAATACTCGAAACCTCAAACGCATTGGGCAAAGAGGACGTGATTGCCGTTGAGGGAACACCTGTTAAGGAGAGAATTGCCAAGATCGGGGGAGAGGTTATTCCAGCAAAGATTGAACTAATCGTAAAGGCACTAGGTAGCGTACCACTAGACGTCTCAGGTAACATTGAATCGAACCTAGACGTTCGACTTGACTGGAGAGTGATAGATCTTAGAAGAAGAGAGAATTTGGCCATCTTCCAAATTCAATCCAAATTAGTTGAGGGGATGCTGGAGTATCTTAGAGTCAATGATTATCTTCAAGTATTCACGCCATGCCTCCTGGGAGGAACGTCTGAGGGAGGAGCTGAAGTATTCAAAACAGACTACTTCGGAAGAGAAGCGTTTCTGAGACAGGATCCCCAATTGCATAGGCAGTTGTGTATTGCAGCCGGATTTGAAAAGATTTACGACCTAGGACCAAACTGGCGGGCTGAACTCTCCCACACCCCACGCCACCTCTGCGAACATCGAGGACTAGCGGTGGAATTTGGATTCATGCAAGACGAAAGGGACATGATGAGAGTAGAAGAAGAGACCATCCTTTCAGGGCTAAAGAAGATTACATCGGAATGCGGACGAGAGCTAGAACTTTTGCAAGTTAACCTCCATATTCCCCCTACTCCGTTTCCTGAAATGAAGTTCCCCGAAATCTACGACATCCTTGAACAATATGACAAGAAACTTCCACCTGGAAGTGACCTTGACAAGGAAGCGGAAACATTACTCTCAAAACATGTTCT
>CAYWMG010000250.1:0-5119 GCA_964459245.1 uncultured Candidatus Bathyarchaeia archaeon | reverse complement strand
AGGCTTCAACCTCTCCCGGAATGATAAGAGGCTACCACGGCTTTTGAGGGAGGTTAAGCGACTTGAGAGTGTAGGTTGCAACCTAGAAAATGCTGAGGCAACACTAGAACTCCTTATACGCAGAACTATCACAAAACATGGTGACCCATTTCAAATATTGAGTTGGAACATCGCAGCTCGTGACAAGGGGTCTAGAGTCTCTGCGCAGAGTAAGATAACTGTCAAGATCAACAACAAAACTCTGGAGACAGAAGCAAGTGGCAACGGACCAGTAAATGCCCTAGATCAGGCTCTACGACTAGTACTCAGAGAACAGTTCAAAACCACGTTCTCGGCAAAACTTACGGGCTACCGAGTAAGGGAGGTTGATTCAGAGGCCGCAACAGCTGCCAGAGTGGCGGTCTATATTGACTTCACTGACGACCATAAGACATGGACAACCGTTGCTTCTTCAACGAACATAATTCAAGCAAGCGTGATAGCGCTCGCAGATGGCTATTCCTACGGATTATACGGACACGCACACGCTAGGCACCGCCGAGCCGGTGAGGGTAAGAGGATTGTTAACTGAAAAACCCACGATACTTTTATTAGAAAGATTTGAGACTGGTGAATTTCAAGGTATACGACGCGTTGACAAGAAGAGCACGATGCTTCAAAATATTGCAGATCATTGCAGTCGTTGTCACGCTCGTTGTCGTTCTTCAGTAGCCCGCTTCGAGTATTCGAGAGCGGGTGGAGTATTCTAAAGGAGTGTATGATCTAAACTTGAAAATGACGGGCGCACAAGCAGTAGTAGAAGGTCTAGAGAGAGAAGGCGTAGAAGCAGTATTTGGGCACCCCGGAGGCGCGAACATGCCCATCTATGATGTCCTCTACGACCATCAGAACTCGCGAGAGTACAAGGGGATTCGGCATATTCTTGCTCGGCACGAACAGTCCGCAGCCCACATGGCTGACGGCTACGCACGTGCCTCCGGCAAGGTTGGCGTATGTATGGCAACATCCGGCCCCGGCGCGACGAATCTTATGACTGGATTAGCCACCGCGTACATGGACTCATCCTCCGTCGTGGCGATCACAGGCCAAGTGCCTACGTTTGTTATAGGAACGGACGGATTCCAAGAGTCTGACGTTGTTGGGATGGCAACCTCAGTAACGAAATACACATTCCAACCACTGCGAGTAAGAGACGTACCATACATGATGAAGGCAGCGTTCTACTTGGCAGCTACTCGTCGGCCTCAGCCGGTTCTGATTGATATTCCTAAGGATGTCCAGCAAGGCGAGGAGGATGTACAATTTCCAGACCACGTTGACTTTCCAAACTATCAACCTCTTCCAGATCCGGACCCGACAATAGTGAAGACGATCGCGCGGACTGTGCTGACCGCAGAACGGCCGATCGTACTTGCTGGAGGAGGAGTCAAGATGGCCAATGCTTATCGTGAACTTCAAGCATTCGCGGAATTACTCGTGGCCCCTGTCGCAACCTCTTTCATGGGGAAAGGCGCCTTTCCAGAGAACCACCCGCTATCTTTGGGCTGCATGGGCATGCATGGCTCCGAACAAACTAACAAGCTACTTCCAGAATGCGACGTACTTCTGGTTATAGGATCAAGATTCTCCGACAGAACTACTGGAAAGATTGAGAAGTTTTGTCCCAATACCAAAGTGATTCATATTGACGCTGACAAGGCGGAGATTGGAAAGAATTACAAGTTGCCCGTCGTTTCATTGGTTGCGGACGCAAAGAAAGCGTTACAACACCTACTAAGAGAAGTGGAAGCAGGCATGCTGGGTCAACAGAGACAAGGATGGATCAAGAAGACGCATGACGTATTGGCCATGGCCAAACCCGAACTTGACGTCAACGGGTCAAACCTTAGCGGCGTCGAAACGATCAAGATGCTGCGCCGATTCCTCCCCACCAAGGCCATAGTCACGACGGAAGTTGGTCAGCACCAAATGTGGTGCGAACAACACTTCCAAGTGATTGAACCGCGAACTTTCTTCAGCTCAGGAGGCCTCGGCACAATGGGCTTCGGATTCCCGGCTGCCCTAGGAGCAAAAGTAGCTAAGCCAGACGTCCCAGTCATTGACATTGCCGGAGACGGCAGTTTCCTAATGACCGAGAACTCTCTCGCAACAAGCATTGAGGAACAGATACCAGTCACGGTGATTATATTGAATAATCAAATGTTGGGAATGGTCGCCCAATGGCAACGTTTCTTCTACAAACGTCGCTACTCATCAGTCCACCTAGGAAAGGTACCTGACTACGTCAAGTTGGCTGAGGCATATGGAGCTACGGGCGTTCGCGTAAACACTATTCCAGAGTTGGAAAGCGCCGTTACACGGGCAATCCGATCCAATGTTACAACCGTGATAGACGTCCCAATCTCGCCTGAAGAGAACGTACTTCCAATGTTACCTCCAGGAGCAGGCATCAAGGAGATGATCATAGGTTGAATCAAGACAACCAGCTTCGAATCATATCTGCACTGGTGGAGGACAAGCCAGGCGTACTCTACCGAATAACCAATCTGATTCGAAGAAAATCATTCAACATTGAGAGCATCGCCGTCGGCAAAGCTGAGACTCCTGGATTGTCAAGAATGACCTTCACCATGAACAGCGACTATAGCCGCTTCGACCAAGTTATGAAAAATATTGATGCACTCATCGATGTTCGCGGCGTAGAACCACTGGATTTGAGAAACGCAGCCGTGCGTGAACTTGCTCTCGTTAAACTTTCACCCGGTGCCCCCGCCACCAGGCCTGAAGTAATCAACTATATCGAAACGTTCCGCGGAAACATTGTAGATGTTTCACCAGATACGTTGACTGTGGAAGTTTCCGGTGACCCAGACAAGATCAATGCCTTCATTAAACTCGCAAAGAACTATGGCCTGACCCAAGTTGCAAGAACAGGCGCGGTCGCTCTCTCTCGTGAAATGACGGAGTGATATGCATTGGTTAGAGTCTACTACGATAAGGACATTGACGACTCCCTAATTCACAAGACCACAGTAGCAGTAATCGGTTACGGAATCCAAGGCCGAGCTCAAGCACTCAACCTACGCGATTCAGGCGTTGAAGTGCTCGTAGGCTTACGTGAAGGCGGCAACTCATGGAATCTAGCCAAATCCGACGGCTTCCAACCGGTCACTATAAGCCACGCTTCATCGAAGGCGAGCCTGATCATGCTTCTCATTCCTGACCCACAACAGCCAGAGGTATACAAATCGGAGATACAACCAAACCTCAAGCCTGGCAAGGCATTGAACTTCGCTCACGGATACAACATACACTTCAAAGACATAGTACCACCGAAAGACGTTGACGTCATAATGGTCGCCCCAAAAAGCCCCGGACAGAGACTCCGCGAACTTTACGTAAACGGCTTCGGCGCACCCGCGCTTTTTGCTGTAGAGCATGACGCAACAGGACACGCACGGGAGCTTGTGCTATCTCTCTGCAAAGCTCTAGGATGCTCAAGAGCTGGCGTGATCGAGACAAGTTTCAAGGATGAAACCGAATCCGACCTGTTCGGAGAACAAGCAGTCCTAGTGGGCGGACTCATGCGACTAATAGTTGAAGGCTACGAAACCTTGGTCGAAGCTGGTTACCCGCCTGAACTATCCTATTACGAAACCTGCAACGAGATGAAACTCATAATGGACCTCGTTTACCAATACGGTTTCGTTGGAATGCTTCGCCGTGTCTCTGACACAGCGAAGTTCGGCGGATTGACAGTTGGCCCCAAGGTTATAGACCAGAACGTTCGCAAAAATATGACGAGAATATTAAAAGACATTCAGAGCGGAAAATTCGCTAAATCTTGGACCGGAGACCGCGAGAAGACCGCAAAACAGCTGAACGCAATGATCAAAGAATTTGAGAAACATCCCATAGAAAAAGTTGGAAAGGACATTAGAAAACTGTCGGGCCTCGAGAAATAGGCGAGAAAACTTTGGGATATTCAGTTGCCTTCATCGAAGGAGACGGTATCGGCCCAGAACAGGCTGCCGCCTTAAGGCTTGTTCTGAATCAAGTGAACAACCAGCTGGGAGTAGCGGTCAATCTGATCCCGACCCCAGCAGGCGACCAAACGTTCAAGCAACGTGGAGAAGCACTACCCCAAGAGAGCTTTGACATAATCAAACAAAGCGACTGCTGCTTAAAGTGCCCCGTCGGACAAACCGCCTACGACGTCATAATACGAATACGCAGAGATCTCGACCTCTACGCCAACCTACGACCTGCCAAGTCACTTCCAAAAATCAACTGCATCAGCCCCGGGACAGACCTCATCATCGTGAGAGAGAATACTGAAGACTTGTACTCAGGATTGGAAACAGTAAACGACCTAGGAGCCACAGCAACGCGAGTCATAACCAAAAGAGCATGCCATCGTATCGCGAAATATGCTTTCGAACTATCGATGCAACGAAAAAAAGCGGTAACCGCTATCCACAAAATCAACGTGTTAAAGAAAACCGACGGCGTATTCCTCTCCGCATGCAAGGAAGTCTCAGAATCATATCCGGAAGTCCGGTTTTCTGACATGCTCGTTGACGCCGCCGCAATGAACCTTATCCGCAACCCACAGAATTTCGACGTGATCGTAACAACTAACATGTTCGGAGACATTCTCTCCGACGAAGCGGCGCAAGTTGTCGGCGGAATCGGACTCAACCCCTCAGCCAACATTGGAGATAACTACGCGCTCTTCGAACCCGTACATGGATCAGCCCCCGACATTGCTGGCAAGAACATCGCGAACCCCACATCAATAGTGCTCTCATCAGCCATGATGCTTGACTGGCTAGGCCGCAAGAAAGGAGACCGCAAAGCGATAGAAGCCTCCACGCTAATACGAAACGCAACAGAAGACTGCCTAAGCCACGGAGAAGTAACACCAGACCTCGGCGGCAAGCTAAGTACAACCGGAATGGGCAAGGCAATAGCTACACGAATATCAAAGTGATCAATGAATGACCAACATCATTCGAATATTTGACACGACCTTAAGAGATGGTGAACAGTCGCCCGGCTTCACCATGGGCGTTAGCGAGAAGCTGTTAATCGCCCAACAGTTGGAGCGACTTGGAGT
>CAYWMG010000249.1:0-2164 GCA_964459245.1 uncultured Candidatus Bathyarchaeia archaeon | reverse complement strand
CCGTCGCATTATGCAACATATTCTGAACCTGAATTTACGTCAACTAACAATCTTTGAGAAAAACCAGTGTTCCTCGGATGTACATATTTTCCAGCGATCTCTCAACAATCCAATTTCTTGGATCATGCTATAATCAGCATGTCCTCTCCCTGGACTATGGAGGTTAGCTTGTTGGAACAATTATCCTGCTCCGATGAGGGGTGTAAATTAGTCACGGTTCGTAGCTGCGGCCGTCATCGTTTAGTAGAGGTCTTGCATGATTTAGTTTCTCAATCGTAACCGAGGTCGCTCTTGCATTGCGTAGAGTATGGTTCCTATCGCGTGTAGTACACATGGCTCACGTGTCTTGTCAAGACTAGTTCTGCCAGATCGCTGATCAACTCAGGATGATCGTGACAACTAGTTCGGGTGCAACTGTTACTTCTGTTGTTGGCGGGAGAATGTTGAACGCACGCAATTCGGCTGAAGGGAGATTGGTTCTGAAATCGAGGTTATTCTTAACGGGTTAAGAATTCATGAGGTTGGAATGTGGTTGGATGAGAGACCTTGCCTCTTTACCGCAAGATTTCCCCAATTCTGATAGCCATAAGAGATTGTTCGGACCTGTCCAAGATACGGCTCATCCTAACGGTATCAGAATTGCGCCGTTTTAGCCAATTGATGAGATACCTACGATTAGATCTTTGGCGTTTTGTGTGTTGAATCAATTTCCTTATCCACAACGAAAGTCGCGTCGATTGCTATGGTAACGAAGAGTAGACAAGTCACGTTACAACGACCGACGATTGGAAGAATTCTCAAAGAGGACTACTACGCTGAGCGACAGAAACGGTGGGTATGGGTCTTTCCCAAAATTGACAAGCACTCTACTATCAATCAAATTGTTGACCTCGATGTTTTCTGCGCTATACTCTTCCCTCACAGTATCAAGAAGCAAGCCGTAGCGAAGGCGATCATTCAGATTATTCTGGAAGAAAAGAGGCCTATGTACCTCAGAGATCTCCACTTCAAAGTACTAGTGAGAGTCAAGGTTAGTGCTCAAACACTTAGCGATACGTATAAGGCAATGCTGAGAAGTGGGCTCCTCGAGAAGAAATACCGTAACGATCCGACCAATCTTAGTGTACAGTTTTCTAATCGGCTAAGAGATCTGGCGGCTTATTGGGATAACTACCTCGCCGCTAAAACTCGCTGACACTCCAATAAATTGGAGTATTTAGGAACACTCCAATTTATTGGATTACGCGGTATATCGGTTATCGGGCTTCGTCGTCGGCTGAACCATACCTGCTTGAAGCTGCGGAATAGGTGGTAGTGGAGGAGGCAAGTTAAGACTCCTGGAGATCAGTATTGCGTCGGCAATTGCTGCGTTTGAAACGGCCTGAACGAGTTGCACTGGAGGGGGTTTCTTCGCATTATGCTCTTCCATAATTTTCTGCGTATCTTGAGAGTCGCCGGAGATCTTGGCTTTGCCTTTAATGCTAATTTGAGCTATTGGTGGCGTATACGCCAAAGTGAAGACAAACGGTGCTTCGAGACTTCCATCCGGGCGTTGGTCGATGTCCAGCATGTTGATGTTTACACCAATTTGGACTTGCTGGGGGAGTGGTCGATCAACTTCCCAAAGTCTTTCCCCGGAGAAGGTTGTCATGAAAATATTCACGTTTATCAAATTTGTCAACTTCCTGCAGACATAAACGCCATGTCGCTTTAAACATTCATACAATCCTATTCCGTCTCAATAAGAAACAAATTCTACACCTGAAAATGGAAAAGAATTAGCAAAATTGTTTAAGCTGAAGATTTATGGATTTTCGATCAAAAAGTAGAGCCTAAAACCTAGTTTGGAGGTCCGAACCGCATCTAGGAGTGAGAGTTGGCCAATTTGGGAAATGTTGGACAGGTGCGTCCCGCCGCAAGGTATCGGCGCGCATCCACCAATCTGGACCATCCGTATTTCTTGAAGATCGGGAAGCCTTTCATAATTAGGAGCATTCTCTATTGTTGCAGCATTCTCGCGGCTTAGGTATGAGACTGTGATAAGTGCGCCTGTAGAGATCATTTGGTTCGCGAGATTCTTCGCGTCATTGAGAAGGCTGCTTCTCGGTGATTGTCCAGTATATCCCACGTAGCTTTCGTCTCCAAGCCATGAATCTGTTGTGTG
>CAYWMG010000248.1:0-4684 GCA_964459245.1 uncultured Candidatus Bathyarchaeia archaeon | reverse complement strand
CTTTCGAGGGTGGAGAGGCTGAGACGTTTGTTCTAAACGCCCCCAACTTCAATGGAACGATAGAGGTGGTGCGATCACGTTCGCATTGGTCTGGTGAGTCGGGTTATTTGGAGCTTGAGGAACTACTGCTGAAACGGAGTTGAGTCATGTTGGCTTAACTAGCCTAGACGCCCGCTTCTCCGTCTCTTCGTACACTTCATCCAAGTTAAGAGATTTGATTGTTCTTCGTTCCATCAATACTCTTCCGTCAACGATTGTCGTGTCAACATTTCCAGATGAAGCTGAGTACACTAAATTTGATACGATGGTTTCCTTTCCATGGATGGGTGTCAGGTTTGGAGATTTGGCGTCGAGGAGGATTATGTCAGCTTTCTTTCCCGTTTCTATGCTTCCAATCTCATGGTCTGCTCCGAGTGCTCTAGCTCCTTCAATTGTTGCCAAGTCTAGAACTTTCTGAGCTGGGAGAATCGTTGGGTCCCAGCGGGACGCTTTGTGTAGTAAAGCGCAAACTTTCATCGTCTCAAACATGTCGAGGCTGTTATTGCTCGCGGTTCCGTCGGTTCCTAATCCAACTGGAATTCCTGCTTCGAACATTTCCGGTAACGGCGCTACCCCTCCACTTGCTAGTTTCATGTTCGAGACAGGACAATGAGCCACCTTGACTTGAGCATCTGCTAATAATTTGATCTCGCTCTTGGTAAGCCAAACGCAATGGGCGGCCAGCATATTCTTGGATAGGGCTCCGATCTTTCCCAAGTATTCAACCACTCGTAAGCCGTGTTGTTTGTGGGAGTCAGCTTGTTCGCGGCGAGTTTCTGCAACATGGATGTGTAGGATGGAGTTATTCTTCTCAGCAAAATCCTTGGCCCATTGCAACATCTCTTCCGAGCAGGTGTATATGGCGTGTGGGCCTACGGCAAATTTTACTCGCGGATTTGCGAGCTGTTTCACGTAATCATGAAATTTCTGAACATTCTGACGTTCAGCGCTTAATTTAGCCGGATCAAATAGGTCGATGGTTCCGTAAGATAGGAATCCTCGTAAACCGGACTTGGAGATCGCTCTCGCAACATCCTCCATGTGGAAGTACATGTCGACGAAAGTTGTTGTACCTGATCTGATCATCTCAGCCGATCCTAACAGTGCGCCAAAATAGCAGTCCTCGCCGTTGAGCTTTGATTCGAGTGGCCAAATCTTTTCCCGCAGCCAATCTTGTAGCTTCATATCGTCAGCGTATCCGCGGAATAATGTCATTGAAAGATGTGTGTGGGTGTTTACCAGTCCTGGGGTGGCAATTTTTCCACTGCCATCAATCTCCTTATCGGCCGAGGTGGATACTTGACCGATCTCCTTTATGGAATCGTTCTCGATTAGAATTGAGGCGTTACGTAGAACCTCTCGTTTCTTATTCTGGGTGACCACCCAGGCACAGTTCTTGAGTAATAGTGAAGGCAATAGTTGTTCGGTTCCTGAATTAGTTGGGTTGAGTTAAAAGTCAAGCGATCATAAGCATAATTGTTTAATTCGCAGGTTACAAGTTGAAGCGTGATCTGACGTGAGCCGTATCAAAGATCCTTCGCTGGCTTCGAGGGGTGAGATGAAAATTGGGTGGGCACGTATGCATATGCCGGTTCTAGAGAGGATTCAAGCTCGCTTCGAAAAGGAACAGCCCTTTGCTGGGCTAATGATTGGGATGTGCATGCATCTGGAGATGAAGACTGCCGTCCTGGGATTGGTGTTTCAGGCGGGGGGAGCGAGAATTGCAATTACGGGCAGTAACCCTCTATCAACCCAAGATGATGTTGCTGCCTCATTGGCTACATCAGGGGCTAATGTCTATGCGTGGCATGGGGTTACTAATGCTGAGCATCAACAGAATCTTGCTAGCGTTCTTGCTCATCAGCCTCACTTGCTCATAGATGACGGTGGCGAGCTGTCAGTTACCGTCCACACATCCATGAACGAGTTAGTGAAGAGCATTATTGGTGCTTGTGAAGAGACCACTACTGGAGTTCATCGGTACAAGGCAATGGAGAAGGATGGCGTGCTGGGGTATCCGGTAATGGCGGTTAATGATGCTTATACGAAATTTCTTTTCGATAGCCAGCACGGAACGGGCCAGTCTGCACTTGAAGGAGTAATGCGTGCAACCAACCTGTTGATTGCAGGAAAGAACGTTGTAGTGGCTGGATACGGTTGGGTGGGTCGAGGCATATCGCTGAGAGCTAAGGGGTTGGGTGCCAAAGTAATTGTTACAGAAGTTGACCCAGTACGTGCTTTGGAAGCGGCTATGGAGGGGTATCAAGTTATGACGATGAACGAAGCCGCAGAAGTGGGAGACATTTTTCTCACCGCCACGGGAGGTAGAGGCATCATTACTTCAACGCATTTTAGCAAAATGAAGGATGGAGCAATCCTAGCCAACTCTGGGCATTATGATGTGGAGATTGACGTTGAGGCACTGAGGAGGAATGCTCGAGCGACGAAGATTGTGCGACAGAATGTTGAGGAGTTCACATTAGACAATCGGAAACGCATCTACCTTCTTGCGGAAGGTAGACTCGTCAACTTAGCGGCCGCCGACGGGCATCCAGCAGAGGTAATGGACATGAGCTTCGCTAATCAAGCGTTAGCTGCTGAGTATCTGGTGAGGAATAGGGGAAGGCTTGAACGTAAAGTGTATCCGATTCCGCTGGAGATTGATAAGGCGGTTGCGTCCTTATGGCTAGAAACGCACGGCATGAAAATTGATTCGCTCAGTCAGGATCAGAAACGTTATCTTGAGAGCTGGCGTTGATTTCCTTACTCATCATGCGAGCTTAGCCTGTTTAGCCTGACTTCGGTATTCGGCGTCAAGCAATTGCTGGATCTTCCGAGCGCGTGCTTCACCGATTCCACCTTTTACTGCAAGCTCCACCTTGGACGCGTGGAAGACGTTCCTAACTGATCCAAAAGATCGGAGAAGCTTCTCGGCAAGTTTGGGTCCAATCGTGGGGAGGCTTCCTAATACTGTGAGCTGCCAGTCTTTTGTGGTCGCCATTCTAGGTTTCTTGACAAGGAGTGGCCTTGCATCCTTGCCTCGTGACGTTGTCTGTTTAGCCAGTAGGTACAAGACGTCTGTTGTCTGTTCCTGGTCAGCAGTGAAGAAGAGTTTGAAGTCGTAAGAGATGGCGAGTGCCAGTAGAGTTCCCCAGTACACTTTAGGATTCGTTAGCTCGGACAGGGCTTCTTGCGTGTCTCCTTCCGCGATCAACAAATATTTCGAGTACGCCTGGGAAATCCGCTCTGCCTGTTCGAATAGTCTCCCACTGTACAATGATGATATGAAGTCGTTGATGGTCTTTCTCTCTACCGCATATTGACCGATTATGTAGTCTCCGATATCGAGAGATTTTTTCTGAACGTAGAGGCCTCTCTCTTCTAGGAGTTGAGGTATGCCTGAGGGCGTTTCTCTTGTGTCGGCGACTATTCTCAACACAGGCTGGCCACTTCAAAACAATCTGGGTATCTGGATCGGTATAACTAGAGATGGCAGGGTTACGTAAAAGTAGACGTAGGTGGCCACAAATAGGCCAAGAAAGGTGAAGATCGTGACAAGGTGGTCTGCGGGTTTCATTCTTAAGGTGACTATGGTGGTGCGGTGTTTACTTGCTCCAAAAGCTCTCGCTTCTAGGGCCTCCGCAAGTTCAACGCTTCTGCGGATGGCGGAGATTATGAGTGGGATGAGGATTGGGATGTAGTTCCTCACTCTTTTCATGAAGTTACCTTTATCCAATTCGAGGCCTCTGGATCGTTGTGCGTCGACGACTGTTTGGGCGTCAACAGCCATCGTTGGAACAAGCCTTACCGCGGTGGTGAAGGTGAATGAGATCACGTAAGGTATGTGTGCCTGTTCTAGGGCTAACCCAAGATCGTCTGCTGAAGTAGTCATGAAGAAGAGTGAGAACGCCGACATGATTGTGAAGAATCTAAGTGTAAACGCGATCGCTAACGCCAGTGATGTGCCGAAGATATAATTCATGGCAAAGATGAAAATTCCCATCAAAAGGCCCCCTCTCATAGATCTGATCCATCTGCTCCATGTTTTTGCCAGGATTACGAGTGGGGTTTGCATGAGGAAGATTGTTAGCAAGGCGAAGATGTTTGTGAACATTAGGGTTGTTGTGAAGAATCCAAGGGTTAGAATGAATTTGGCTCTCGGGTCCAATCGGTGAATTGGGCTGTCCATTCTGGTAAACTTGAACCCTTCAACGAATCTTAGTGAGATACAAATCACCTTGTACTCGTCTGAGCGTCAGCTGCTGCATGAAGCTTGGGGGTTAAGAAATCTCTAGCGGCATATGGTTCAACGATGTCTGCCGGGGTGCCTTTCTCTTTGAGTCGTTGCATCAGTTCTGTTATCTGCGGCCTCACTAGGGAGGCTTTCGTTACTAGGTCGCTTCTCGTGAGTATTCGAGTAGCTGGTCCGTCTGCGAGAATCCTGCCTTTAGAGAGAAGTACGACGCGTGGGTTGCATTCTGCCACAAACTCCACGTCATGGGTGACTATGATTATGGTTTTCCCTTGCGATATGAGTTGCACTATGAAATTTCTCAATCGATCTTTCTGAAGATAGTCCTGTCCAATTGTTGGTTCATCCATGATTATGTGTTTTGGATTCCACACCAGCACAGCCGCAAGAGCC
>CAYWMG010000247.1:0-2155 GCA_964459245.1 uncultured Candidatus Bathyarchaeia archaeon | reverse complement strand
GGTCGAGGGCCAGCTTAGAAGGCTTATGATCGCAATGACATTGAACAGGCTCGGTCCAAGCATGGCTGCCACTATTATCATCAATACAAGAGATGGTACGACGAGGAAGAAGTCGGTTAACCTCATTAGTACCTCGTCAATGATTCCGCCGTAGAACCCGCTGGAAAGCCCCACCATCACCCCGATTCCAACAATTATTCCGGAAGCGGAAAAACCAACTATTAGGGAGACCCTTGCACCGTAAATCGCTCTGGAAAGAACATCTTGACCAAGACCGTCAGTCCCTAGTAAATGGGAGAGGGCGGGCGCATAGAAAGATAGATTGGGATTAGTAGCATCGGGAGCGTATGGTGAAGCGAGGGGGGCAAATAATGCCAACAAAGAAAAGAAGCCGATTATGGAAATGCCCAGGAGACCGGCCTTGTCTCTTCTGAATGTCTTCCAGAATCTCGAAATCTGGACCATTGTGGGTTATACCTCTCTCATGTACCTTATCCTTGGATCGAGGCAACCATATACGAGATCAGCTATGAAATTTGCAAGAACCACGGAAACAGCCAGGATCAAAAATGTTCCCTGCATAAGGGGATAGTCCCTAGCAACGATACAGTCGTAGAGCAACCATCCTATTCCTGGCCACGTGAAGACTGTCTCCACGAGCAGTGCACCAGTAACGAGCGTACCGATGCTGATTGCAATCGTACTTACCATGGGCAACATTGCATTCGGCAACGCATGCCTATCGAGTATGGTCTGATCATCCGCCCCCTTCGCTTTTGCGAAGAGGATGTAGTCTTCCGATAAGACATTAATCAGGGAGTTCCTCATGATCAGAGTGTAGTGACCATAAACTACCAAAGTGAAGGTCACTAAGGGAAGTAAGAGATGCCTGAGGAGATCTTCTACTTCGTATGCTGGAGAAGTAAAGGTGATGCCTAACGTATGCATACCGGATACTGGCATACCTCCAACGTATACCGCTACCATGATGACCAGAGCACCAAGCCAGTAAGCAGGAATAGCCCATAGGCCCATGGACACGCCCAGAATAGCGTAATCACCCTTCTTTCCCCTTCTCCATGCCGCTGCCTTTCCCGTCAGAATTCCCATGATAATAGCAAGCGTGACTCCAGGCGCCAGGAGAATCAAGCTATTGACTATTGCAGGGAAGATTACATCGCCCACAGGTTCTCTAAAGTAGTATGATATGCCAAGACTCCCCTGCAACGTATTCCAGATGTAAATGAAATATTGCCACCACAGAGGTTTGTCTAGCCCGAATTGGGTCGAAAGAGCATCAATCTGGCTTTGTGTGAGCTCCGCTCCCCTATACATTATCTCAATTGAATTTCCGGGCAATAGACGAAAAATAAAAAAATTAGAGGAGATTACTCCGTAGACTGTTGCGACTGCTATTGAACTTCTCCTTGCCAGATACTTCGCGAACTCATTCATTTTTCCTCTTCTTCCTAATGGTCAGAATTATGACAGCAGCTATCACTATTAGGACAGCACCGATAACGCCGTAAAGCCAGACACTAGTACCGCCGCCAACCTGTACTGACTGCGTCGTGGAAGTAGACGCTGCCGCCGCAGACGAAGTCAACGTTATGTAGTTCCAAATGTAGGGCGATAAACCGAACACGCCGCCCTCGGTTGGGAGACTCGCATCTACGCCCGTCCACTTACTGGAATATGCTGTAAGACTATCAGGATAAAACATATTCAGGTACGGCATCTGCCAGTATGTAATGTTCTGGAGCGCGTAAGATAACGTTCTTGCTGCATCGATCGATGTGCTAGTTAGCATCTGCTGATTCAAAGAATCATAAGTAGCATCAGAGAAACCGGCTTCGTTACTCTTTGGAATCGATGATGACAGGTGGACGTAGAGTTCACTTGGCCAACTCGGGTCAGAATTCCAATCCCATATGTCCATGTCGATCCTGTACTGTGCTTGTAACGTGCCCAGTGTCCCTGAATCGACGATGTTCGCGGTAACCGGAATACCTACCTTTCCCCAAAATTGCACGAACACTGGAGCAAGCTGGTTGTCAAAGCCAGTCGGCATATGGAGCGATAAGGATAGAGTGGTCCCGTTTGGTAATTGTCTTGCTCCGTTAGGACCCATCTTGTAACCTGCTTGATCCAAGAG
>CAYWMG010000246.1:0-4502 GCA_964459245.1 uncultured Candidatus Bathyarchaeia archaeon | reverse complement strand
GTTACAATCCAGGGCTTCTACGACGATGCTAAGAAGCCGGATGAGATGGACATTGCCTTGATCGATCAACTCTCACTCGACCCGGAAGAACTTAGCAGCGGACGACTACTGGATGGGCTGGAGACGAAGGAGAAGCTATTTCGTCGAAGGCTCTTCTCGCCCACGTGCAATCTCAGCGGCATCCTCTCAGGCTACACAGGTTCAGGACCGAAGACGGTCCTTCCCAGGATAGCGACGGCAAAGGTCGATATGAGGCTCGTTCCAGATCAAGATCCTGAAGATCTCTTCAAGAAGCTGAAACAGCATTTGGAGAGGCATGGCTTCAACGACATTGAAGTGCAAAAGATCGGCCAACTGTGGCCCTCTAAGACTCCGGCGAGCGAGAGAATTGTCAGAGCGGTGATAAAAAGTGCGGAAATGGCTCACGGGCACAAGCCTGAAGTCGAGCCCATCAGCCCCGCATCAGGACCCACCTACATCTTCGCGCGGCACCTGAACATGCCAACTGTATCAAGCGGAGCCCAGACCACGACGAAACGCAACCATGCACCCAACGAATACGTTGAAATCAAGGATTACCTAGCCGCGACCAAGAAACTTGCTGCAATACTATACAATTACCGTAACGAGGACACATGAAGTTAAACAGAAGACGACGATAGCTAATCCCACTGGTACTCTCCGGCTTGAGTGATGTTACGAGAATATTTTAAGCGGCATCAAAGTGACAAGTAGAAAAGGGAATTACCCTACATGACTGACCTTCGGGAATGGATTCGAGCTGCCGACAAGGCCGGCTTGCTGAGGCGAGTGAGCGAGGAGACGGATGTTCGTCGAGTATCTGCCGTGCTTAACGAGGACCGCAAACGCCCCGTCCTATTCGAGAAGCTTGTAGGCTATGACTGTTCTTTAGTGGGCCAGACAATCTCAAGCATGGAATCTGTTGCCTTCGCTCTCGGCGTTGAGCCTGGATGGGAGACAATCCGGCAAGAGTATGCTAAAAGAATCACTAAACCAATCGAACCCGTACATGTGAAGTCCGCACCATGTCAAGAGGTCTGTGAGGTCGGTTCAGAAGTTGACCTCACCCAGCTTCCTATTCCACTGCAGCACAGTCATGACGGAGGGGCATACATCTCGGCTGGAGCACTCGTATGTAAAGACCCGGGCACATTTGCATCCTCGTACCAGGGCGAGACCAATATGGGATTCTATCGGCACATGCTATATACGAAAAATCAAATGGGGATAGACTTCGTTTCGGCTAATCGAACCAACGTATTCTACAAGAAATGCATGGAAGAGGGTAAACCGCTTGAGGTCGCAACCGTCATTGGCCTGCACCCATTAGCCATGATGGCTGCTATCGAACCCTCCAGGGACATTGAGTTGATGGGAGCTCTCCAAGGAAGCCCCGTTGAGTTGGTTCATTGCAAGACAATCAACGTAGACGTACCCGCGAATGTGGAGATAGTCATCGAAGGGGAGATGCCCCCAACGGGTTGGACCGTTCAGGAGGGCCCTTACGGGGAATACTTAGGCTATCAGAGCGAAATAAAGGGAAACCCCGTCTTCAACGTGAAAGCAATCACCCACAGAAAAAGCCCTGTCTTCCAGACCGTGACGATAGGGACAAAGGACTATCGCGATTCAGATACGGCAAACATCTACCTAGCTCAAGGACTGCATTCGAAGGAGACAATCATCCAAGAGATGCGGCACCGCGGCTTTGATGTGAGAGACATCAACGAGATTATGGGCGTCACTATCGTATCGATGAAGAAATGGTTCGAAGGGCAAGCAAGAAATCTGATCTACACCTGGGGAAGCCAAGGCTTCCCACACTCCCATTATCCAAAGTACATGATCGTTGTTGATGAGGACGTGGACTTGAATGATCCCGAAATGGTAGGATGGGCCCTATCAACTAGGAGTAGACCCGACGAAGATATCGTCATGATAACTGGAATAACTGCGAAACCACTCGACCCCAGCAACGCAACTCACACCTATAACACGACGTCAAGCAGAATGGGAATCGATGCAACGAAACCACTCCCACCCTTCGCACAGCCACACGAATGGCAGATCAGCAAGATACCATTCGAAGAACCCCACGTACCTGTTGGTAGAAAGATTGCTAGAGAAGGCCAATCCCTCGAACACCTCGCAAAGAACATTCTCAGCATGATCGAACGTGAGCCTTTATGGTTGTATGATGTTTTGCGTAAATTCGGCGAATACGAATACAGGAGCATTCTTCTAGCGATGTGTCACCTCTACAGCCAAAACAGAATTGGACGAGACAACGCTGGCAGATGGACAACCAGTAGTAGGTAGCCGCATGGAGAAGAGTTAAATCACAACCGCTCGAACTTAACTGCGTTCGGGAGATGAGTTAGTATCATGTTCCATGACGTCAACCCAAGAGTCCCATTCGATCTAGCTACCCGCCGAGAATATCTACAATTACCCTTTCCAATGTCTGAGTATGAGGATCGGATTGAGAAATCAAGAGAACTAATGCGAAAGCATGACCTGGAAGCGTTAGTGGCTTTCGGCGATCAGAACGACTTCGGATATCTAGCCTACTTGGGTAATTTTGAACCCATGAGGGGACGTGGTGCTGTCGCCATTACTGCGGATAAAGTGTCACTGGTTACGGATGATGCGTTGCATGGAGAACCGATGCATACGATGATTTGGAAAACTTGGATTGGCGATGTCAAAATCGTAGGCCCCTCCCTAGACGCCTTTTTCGCGGAATTGAGAAGGGTTCTAGGAGGCGTCAAAGGGAAGGTTGGACTGACTGGCACCTATTCGTTCCCAGTTCGAGAGTTGGGGTTGGATGTCATGGATGTTGAGCGAGCGTTTCTTGAAATGAAGAGTCGTAAGACCCCTAATGAGCTTCAGGTAATGAAGGAAGCGTCAAGGATCACAAGCTGCGGCATGGAAGCTGCAGTCAAGATGACCAAGAAGGGAGTACGAGAGAGTGATGTAGCCGCGGAGGCTTGCAAGGCAATGTTCAAGGAAGGCGCGTCAAAGTTAGCCTTCGCCCCTCTCGTCGCGGCTGGACCGCGCGCTGGAACGAAACATGACTATCCTTCAAAAAGGAAGCTGGAGGATGGAGATATGGTGTACATAGACATAGGCGCGATCTCGGGTGGATACTTTTCAGACATGTCTCGAACGGTCCTAATCGGGAAGGGCAACGAGAGGCAGAGAGATGCGCTGAACTCAATCCTAGAGATCTATTATGAGTTGAGAAAACGGATCCGGCCTGGGATTTCTGCCGGCGAAGTTGCAAGGGCCGGCGAAGAGCTGGCGAAGTCGAAAGGTTGGTTGACCGACTTTTGGGCCATGGGTCACGGACTGGGAACAGGATTCCTTGAGATTCCAATGTTCGTCCCAACTAGCAAGGACATCTTCCAACCTGGAATGGTCTTCGCCTATGAGCCGATGATCGTCCGACTCGGACTTGGAACGGCCGTCGTGGAAGACACACTCGCCATAACGGAGGACGGTTGCGTCAGCCTTACAGAGTGTGAACGTAAGCTTTGGTAGCGGAATCGAGAACCATCATTCGTCCGTTTCTGCTACGTGCAGGCATTACCTTTTTCTTCATCACTAAAGTATGCTGCGCCTCTATTGGAGAATGATGCCTTGGCCAAGACTCGGATCTACTACTGCTGTGACATCCACGGCTCGAACACGTGCTTCAAGAAAGCATTGAACGTGGCAAAGTATAACGTGTACGAAGCTAACGTAGTTATCGTCGGCGGAGACCTCACGGGTAAGAGGATCATCCCAATCGCCAAGCAGGCGAGTGGAGAATACACTTCACAACTTTTTGAGAAGACGCACATCTGTAAGACGCCTGAAGAGGTTGCTGACCTTAAGAAGTTGATTGAAGATTCCGGATTCTATCCATACTTGATGGAAGCTAACGAGGTTGAAACCTTACGAGCCGACAGGACCAAGTTTGGTGCGCTCATGAATCAGTTCATCCTCGAACGCATGCAGGAATGGGTGAAGCTGGCAGACGAGAGGTTGGCTGGTCTTAACGTTAAATTCTTCATGCTGCCCGGAAACGATGATGACCCCAAATGCGGCGACTACATCCGCGCTTCAAAGTATATGACGAATCCTGACGATCAAGTCGTTAATGTGGACGGCGTGCACGAGATGATCAGCTCCGGAGCAAGCAACGAGACACCATGGAAGACGCCGGGAGAGTTCACTGAGGACGTGTTAGAGGCTAAGCTTGAGAAGATGGTGAGCAGCGTAAAGGATCCAAGCCGTCTCATATTGAATCTCCACGTGCCTCCCTACGATTGCGGCCTAGACGTCTGTCCGAAACTGAACGAGGAGCTTCAACCAGTTCTTGTTGGCGGGACTCCAATGATGGTTGCGGTTGGTAGCACTGCGGTACGAAAGATCATTGAGAAGTACCAACCAAAGTTGGGCTTGTTCGGTCACATTCACGAGTGTGCTGGGGATGT
>CAYWMG010000245.1:0-2201 GCA_964459245.1 uncultured Candidatus Bathyarchaeia archaeon | reverse complement strand
CATTCGGGCAGCATTAAGAACTGGCAGATTCTCTCTAATTGTTGGAATGAATTTAGACATAGCCTCGGATACTGGAACGTCTTCGAGGCCACGACTAGTAGATTCTTCGAGAAGGAAGCGTGCTAGATCTCTCTTAGATACGAGTCCAACAGGGCGCTTCTTCTCATCAACAGCAATGATTTGCGATACACCTCTATGCGTCATCAAATCTCGCGCCTTCAGCAGAGAATCAGATTGTGGGATTGTTACAACCCATCCAGTCATGACGCTATTCACAGTATCAAATTGAGCGCCAACCTGCTGACTGGCCAAAGTATATCCTCGCTAACTCATTTCAGGAAAGCTATCTGCGATTCATATAAACGCAGGTAAACAGTCTCTATTCTGGTAAGAAGTAATTTAGTTCGAACAAGATGTTGATCACCATGTGCTGTCATCCTTCCACGTGATCAGAGAAGTCTTGAAGGGTCTACGCCGGGGCGTTAATCCATTTCCCGCTTTGAATGTTCAAACCACATTAGTTCCAGCAGGACAGTGCTGTCATGATGGTATTCAAGGCGGAAGTTCCTGAAACTTTGACCTTAACGTCGCATGGTGTAGATGCTCTTTGAGCGTACTATTGAGACAGGTTAAGACCTTTCAGTATAAATGCTGGATCAGGGTTCGTTAAATATGTTATAATGAGAGGGATATTGCTGAGCCTTCGCAAAGATCTTGCTATAATTCTGATACTGATTGGGGGGGTTCTGGGTCTGCTGTTTGCTCTAGTTGCCCTGCTATTGGTTCTATTGATAGTTGGTATCGTGAGTTATGGGTACCTAATGGTGTCGCAATACGGTGTTTTGATGGCTAGGTATGGCATGTTTGGGTACCCAGAATTCGGCTCATCTCTGATGACTGAAGTTATGTTTGTGTGGGGCCTCCTAGGGCTTGTAGGTTCTGTGTTCTCCGTTTACTGTGGACTTACTTTGCGGAGGAAGTGGTGTCGGGATGTCATGTTCATAGGGCTGGTTGGAGGCTTTATACTGCTTCTGGCCTTCTCCTGGGTGTCGTCTTTGTTGGTCTTGGGTGGGACTATTCTAGGATATGTCGAAGGGGGAGCATTTTAGGACCTGTGAAGCGCAGAAGAGTGATTTCTTGTGGTAAGTAGTACCCTAAGTGGTCATGATGCTCTACACGTGGTGGAAATGACTTGGCGACGCTTACTAGTTGCGCGTATTTCCGCGTACATGAACCTATAATCTACCTTCGCCTGTTCTTCTTGCAGACGGATCAAGAGAGAAGTTAGTGCACTTTCCAACTTGATAGAGGTAGTAATAAATGGTCAACATCCCTAAGCCTTGGAAACGGCGGCGCATTCATGAAATGCCAACGAGCAAGCGTGGAAAAGTCCTAGGCAAATTTGTTGAAGTGTCTAAAGAGACGATAAAGCGAAGCGGAAAATTATTCGTCTTCTTCATGGGTGCTGAATATTGTCCTTATTGCGCCGCTGAACGTTGGGCAATAGTGAGGGCTTTATCCAAATACGGGCAATGGACCGGCCTTAAACAGACTATGAGTGCAGCTCGAGATGAACCCTTCCTCAATCTGCCCACTTATGATCTTATAGAGGCTACGTACACAAGCCAGCATATTGAGTTTGTCGCACGGGAGATCAAGGACAGGGAATTCAAACCTCTACAGAAGTTGTTGAAGACTGAAGAGAAACTGGTTCGGAAATATAATCCTGAGAAGAAAATCCCATTCCTCCTCATTGGGGGTAGATTCATGCAGACTGAGGCGGGATTCAGTCCCAAGATTTTCATCGGTCACACATTCAGGCAAACAGAAACTGAACTCAAGAAAATTGAATCGGATATAAGAAAGACAATAGATGATGAGGCCAGCATCATTTCCGCCCTTCTATGCATCTCAGGTTTGCCTCCGGAACTCTGTAAAGAGACGGCAGTGGCCGAGCTTGTGGCTAAAGTTAACTCTAAATTGTCAGACTAAAATCTGAGAGAACGGTCTACTTGGTTTCGGGGGCCGGTGCTATTTGCAGCAGGTCGCCTTTACGATGCTCGAGGAATCCGTCACGCAGCCCTCGTCTAATGTAATACGGATTTCTCTCTCTCTTCTTCTGGTTGCATAATTTGACGACGAAGGAAATTCCAGGCTTGATCTGTTCAATAGGAACTGCTTCGATAACTTTCGCCTTTACT
>CAYWMG010000244.1:0-4934 GCA_964459245.1 uncultured Candidatus Bathyarchaeia archaeon | reverse complement strand
ACTATTTTGTCTGAATCCCCAAGTTTGACTGCGGGTAATCCTTCTCCATCGACTCGCACGACGGCTATGTCAGTCATGGCATCAGAGCCGAGTACTTCTCCTTGGAATTTCTTGCCGTCTGGAGTTGCCACTTGTACGCGTTGGGCATCTTCAACGATGTGATGATTGGTAAGTATACCGCCATTCGAGTCGAATATTATTCCTGAACCCATACCTCTAACTGGGATGGATCCGAACATGTTCTCTCGTAAGATTCTGAGCGTAGCTACTGAGACTACCGCAGGGCTGACTTTTTGAACTGCCGCGATGACGTCGTTCTCATTTACTGCCAACATTTCACAGATCATCCTACCGGACCATGCTTGCCGTATTTATTGACTAGGAATTCGATAAAGGATGGACGGTGAAACGCGGGTTGGCGCCCTTCGCCAGAAGAAGTTCACTTCTTCTTTGGGCGGGATTCGAACCCGCGTCGACGACGTGACAGGCCGTCATCCTAGACCACTGAACGACCAGGGCCCAGCTTCTCAGAAGCAGTCGGCATGGCTTAAAGTATTACTGAGCCCGGTTCTCTTTCAATTCTTCCAGTCGACAACTACATAGCTCCTCACAACCTAATCGACTAACCGGTTCACGATTAATGACCGGCTTAGATGTCGCCTACATTCCAACACCAAAAAGCATAGTCCGCCAAATGCTTCTCCTCGCAAGACTCCGACGGGACGAACTACTTTACGACCTCGGAGCCGGAGATGGAAGAATTCTAATCGAGGCGGCCAGAGGTTTCCGAGCGCGCTGCGTCGGGGTAGAAATTGACCCTATACGCATTGCAAGGATGAGGGAACGATTAGAAGCTACTCGAGTGAAGGCCGAGGTGATTGAAGGAGATCTAATGAATGTTGACCTATCGAAAGCGGATGTTGTCGCCATCTATCTTTCAAATTCGGTTAATTCGAAACTTGCACCCAAACTCAGACGAGAACTAAAGCCAGGCAGCCGCGTAGTATCCTTAGATTACATTCTACCCGGCTGGGAGCATGAAAAGGAACTGACCGTCAAAAGCACCGCCCTAGATCGTAAACTTTACCTTTACATCACTAAATAAAACCAAGCACCAAGTGCTGCGGCCGGATGAGCAAGTGAAAATTTTCAAGTTCGGGGAATGACGCATTGCCTAAGAGGGCGGCTATTTCAATCGGTTCCAAGGCTCCTGACTTCATCTTAAAAGACCAGGACGGTAGACTTGTTAGACTGAGCCACTTCAAAGGCAAGAAGATCATCCTATTCTTCTATGTGCGTGATGACACGCCTGGTTGCACAAGAGAGTCCTGCGGCTTTCGAGATAGAATAGAGAATATTCACTCAAAGAATACAGTAGTCCTTGGCGTCAGTCCAGATTCAGTGGAATCACACAAACGCTTCGCCGAGAAATATCACTTAACATTCCCTCTCCTAGCTGACGAGGATGCTGCGCTGGCGAAGAAGTTTGGCGTGTGGGGAAAGAAGAACATGTATGGTAGAACCTTTTACGGAATTATACGATCAACATTCGTCATTGATGAAGAAGGACGGGTTGAGAAGGCGTTCAGGCATGTTAGGGTTGACGGCCATTTGGATCGAGTTCTTCACGAAATCTAGTCGTTCTACGCTGATTTCACTCATCAGTGACTTGATTAGGCGGATATATGGTCCCGCGGGCCGGAGTTTCATAGAGAGATCGTCTCTATTTTGAATTCGCCGAATCGTTACTTGATTCTCCAGCGACACTCCGGTGTCCGTTGTTAGCCTAGTAGGCTGACGTGGCCGCGCCTACGGCGCACACCTACAGCGTCTCCGTCACTCCTAGTAAGAGTGACTCGGAAGCTCTACCAGGCTGAGCTACCGCGGGACAGATCTGCAACTAATCGGCGGGCAGATAAATCTTCTCGATACTCCCCAATAGGTTTCCTACAAACAAGAGACGTACTAATGCCCAGCCTACTCTAACCCGACTCTGATGTGCAGGAACGATAGTAGAGTTACGTGTTAGATCGTCCGCATTTTGAACAGAAGGTCTCCGACAATTCTTTTCTTGCCCCACAATACTTACACTTCCCATCGTCCAATATTTTCGTTGGCTCCATTATCTTCGTTGGCTTCGATCTCTTCTTCCCAGTTTTTGCGGCCACGATGGAGAGTAGGAGACCAATCGTCAACGCCTCGAAACCGGCATACTGGATAAATGGGCTTGGAAAGGCTACGGTCTCTACAGCGCTGAGAGTGAATATGACATTCTTGCGGGTTGGGTCTTGGTTGCTGAAGACCAAGTAGTAGGTTCCGCTATCGCGTGGAACGAACGTGAAATTGTAGTTGATCGCATTGGGCTGTGCAAGTTCAATAACTGTCGGTCGATTGTGACGCCATTCCGAAAAGTTACCGACGTTCATTATGTAGAATCCCATCTCGCCTCCGCCTTCGATTTGAACTCTACCCGTTGTCTGAGCTCCTTGCTTCAACTCCACGTTCAGGTAGGTGTAGTTCGATGGCGCAACAGTCAGAAGAGTGGGAGGCACTACCGCTACCTGTGAACGAACGTTCATTATCAATCCGGCAGCACCGGCAAGTGGGTAAAGAGACTCTGTACCACGATTCATGAAATAGAGGCCGCTGATTATCATCAGCAAGCCGATCGTAAGTATAAGCCGACGCACTAGTGATCGCCCAATATCACTTCAGTGAGCGATAAGTACGTAACGCATCTAATAGTAATCGAGGGTGATTTTCTAAGGTTGTGTGGAGCTAAGGACCGGTAGCTAGTGAATGTGGCGGGCCCGCAGGGATTCGAACCCCGGATCCCAGGCTTTCATCGCAATTGCTCCGAAGGCATACACGACCACAGGTCACTGTGTCTTATCCTGGCTGGACTACGGGCCCAGGTAGGGCATTTATAGACAATCAGGTATATGGTTTCCCAATTTCTAAGCCAAATCTTCAACCGGTGAACGAGATTGACGATTCTCTCTGATGTAGATATTGAGCAACGAATAAAGGATCGATCTCTTGTCCTAGACCCCTTTGAGCCCAAATGCTTGAACGGTGCTGGCTACGACCTGCGAGCGGATGCGGACGCGCAGATCCAGGCGGGTCAAGCAAAGCTTGTAGCAACCCTCGAGCGTGTTGAGTTGGGGGTTGATTTGGCTGGAACCCTTCACACACGCTCCTCACTCGCCCGCGCTGGACTCTTGGCAGGTCTCGCCCTTGTTGATCCTGGCTTCCGCGGGCAGCTGACAATCTTGTTGCACAACACTTCGGCTGAAAATTTCGAATTGAGGCGTGGTGAGAGGTTTCTGCAACTCGCTCTTCACCTGCTTAGCACGAAGACGCTCCGACCCTACCGAGGACGATACCAAGATAGCCAAGGAATTGTAGAAAGACGACCATAGGTACCCCCCTCTTTGTGTCAATACATGTCGAAAGTATTATTACTACTGGGCATGGGCATGTGAATGTCCTAACTTGTCAAAGTCTACATGGAGAGCGGCATATTGAGAGCAGGATCACGTATATCCGACCTAAAGTATAAGCTCATGACCATTGAGCTGCTTAACCTGGCGAAGAATTACTACACTTACAGGGAACTAGCCCAAATCATTGGGTTACCCGAGACTGTCCTCAGTAGATACGTGAAGGGTCATGTTCTTCCAACGATCGATCGTGCCCAGAACATCAATCGGACGCTTCAAAAGATAATGCGCCTAGAGGGAGAGATTCAGCAAAGAATACGCTTCGACGATTCAGGCTACTTCGATAATACTCATCTAATTTCTGATACGCTTCTGCTGGAACGTGCGGTGCAACATGCGGTTAATGCTTTCGCTGGGATGCGAATTACCAAAGTCCTAGCAGCAGCTACTGATGGCATTCCATTAGCCGCACTACTGGCACACAGGCTCGGAGTGGGACTTGTCATTGCGAAGAAGAATCGTGAAGTGGGCGTCAGAGAATTCATCGAGGAAGTCTTTGTCCCCAGCAAGACAGCGATCATGATCAGCCTCTTCGTGCCTCGAGACGCACTGAGAAAGGGTGACTGCGTACTTATCGCCGACGACGTGATCGATACCGGCGAGACGCAAATTGCGTTGACCAAGATTGTTCAGAAAGCCAAGGCGGAAGTTACTGGCATGTATGCTCTTGTAGGCATGGGGTCGGAGTGGAAGAATAGGATAGAAGCGGTAACCCACTGCCCCGTAGAGATCGTGCTTCAAATAGGCAAGAAACCGTTACAGGAAGTCTAGACTCAACGGCTGAGCTCTTCGGGCTTAATTACCCCTTTCTCGGTAATGAAGCCTGACACTAGCTCAACCGGTGTTATGTCGAAGGCAGGATTAAACACGGTCACGCCACGAGACCCAATTCTTCTCCCCTCGATATGCGTCACTTCCTTTGGGCTTCTCTCCTCGATCTTAATCTCGCCTTCTTCTTTCAAGTCGAAAGTGGATAGAGGCGCTGCCACGTAGAAAGGAACTTGATTAGCCTTAGCAGCCAATGCGATAGGATAGGTGCCAACCTTGTTGGCTACGACACGTGAGGTTATTCGATCTGCGCCCACAATGGCCAATTGAACCATTCCCTTTTTTAATACATATCCTGCCGCACCGTCAACAATCAATGTGACCGGAATTCTGTCGCTCAGAAGCTCGAAGACTGTTAGTTTCGCGCCTTGAAGTCTAGGTCTAGTTTCAGTCGCGATGACGCTTACTCTCTTGCCATCTCTGATGGCGGTGCGAATGGGAGCCAGTGCGGTGCCATAACTTACGGCAGCAAGTGTCCCCGCGTTGCAATGCGTTAAAACCCTATCGCCATCCTTGATAAGTGCGGATCCAAATTCTCCAATCCTATGGCTCGTCTCGACGTCCTCAAGGGCAATCTTCTCGGCTTCTGCTTTAACCTCTAAA
>CAYWMG010000243.1:0-5189 GCA_964459245.1 uncultured Candidatus Bathyarchaeia archaeon | reverse complement strand
TCCAAGATAGGGCGAAGGCTTTGACTTATCTGATGAATCTTGAGAGAAGCGACAACGTACCTTCCTAGTCACGCAGTACGTGTTCTCAACCTCTACCCACACCGGTGACGGTTACTGACAGCTTACTGGAGTACCACGCACCTAACAACCCATAACATGCTTCAAGTTCGAGGCTATCTTTCCCTTTCTCGTCGCATTACACTTATTTAACGACAAACCATAGGGCTGGATTAAGAGAGATGACTCCCAGGATGGATCGGCAACCTAAAAGGAAGGGAAAACTGATCGAACGCGGAGCGATCATCGACGCGGCCGCACCACTGATCATAGGATTCGTCGCGTATTCTGTCGCTGCGGTCTCAACGTTCTCGATGCCCCAACTGACGAAGTTTAGTCCTTTTGAAATCGCACTCCTTACGTCATTAGCAGGGCTTCTGGTCATAGGCTTGGGGTATGCATCAATCGTATTCCTCGGAGGCATATGCTCGTTAGGTACTGCTGGACTGGTTGGGAAGTTCACTAAAACGAAACAGGTGATCAGACCCAAGGGAGAAAGACTCACACAACTCAGAAAAGTCCTCATCGAGAAGTCTCACTTAGTCTACCTGCCAATAGTATTATTCCTCACGTCGCTAGCCCTAGGATGGGACATTTACAGTGCCGACCCGGCAAAGACCCTGAACCCAAAGTCGGGTATGCTACGGTTTGTAGTCCATTCATTAAACTTCCTAGGTACACCTCAACATGCGACCGGTGTTCTATTTTCCCTCACGCTGCTACCGGGGTTAATCATAATCACCATGATCTCGGGTTTGGCCCCCTCCATCGCTCTTCCATATTTCAGGCGATTCAAGATAATCGGCGTCAATTCACCACCATTTCACTCACTTGTTCTAACTGCCGTATTCGGACCGATTATCGGTCTAAACATACTCATCACTCTGCTAGGAATCTTCTACAACGTGCTCTGGGCTGAGGCACCTACCTCTTATCATTATGCTATCATGGTCCTTATCGGATTCAGTCTGCATTACTCTGCCGGCACCTACATTGGTCGTGACAAGGCAGAGTCAATTATTTTTCGGAGACTCGCTAATGGTCGCTACGACCACAGGCGAGTAGTAGTGGTGGATCGGACATTAAACCCCAAAGCGGAAGTTATCGAATTAGGATCACTGCTGCGACCACAACTTGAAGAATGACTGCACTTCCTTACTCAGTGGCGTGTTGTAATCAAAACCGATCAAGGTCCGGTAATGAAGCGTTGCACCAGGATGATAACTGATAGCGTCACTATGCCGAATAGAATACCGATCAGCAGCATTACCATCATCGGTCCCTTGTCGCCCCAATTCCATTTTTCCAAGCACGTTCGCCTAACAGCGCACTAATAATGCAACATAGTGAGCTTTGAGAATATCGGCCTTCAATGAAGATTGTGTGAAGAAGGTTATGGCGGGGAAGTTCTAGTCGCTGATTTCAGAACCCTAACCAACGCTCATGAGTCGTGCGATGGGGTTCACATATTCTCGGCTATTTGTTTATTTGACCAAGCGTCTACGTTAAAATTCTATGATTGTTGATAACCCTTTCAGATTTTACGGGCAGGGTACTTGACCTGCTGCTGAATCGAGGCTCGGGGAGTCCAAGTGCTCAATTGGGTCGTGCTCATTGAAGTGCTGGATTACACCTTGTTTCTCTTGAACGTGTAGAAGAGAATCCCCTGCATTATCAAGACAGCGAGTAATGCTAAACTCATTGTTCGTAGTAACCCTAATTGTACAATGAAAAACGCCACCAAGAAAGCGAACACGGCAGCTGTGAAAACGCCGACTACAACTCCTCGAAGAAAAAGTGCACAGGCATCAGCCCCCTCAAACTTGTGAATGAATACTCCCAGTATTGTCGCATAAATAGGATAAGGAGTTAACAGGCCGCTCAAATGTGGACCTAGAAAGGTCGCGCCTTCAGTAATTAATAGAACAAGCACAGTAGCCGCGATTACACGTGCTAAAATTTCCCAATTTGGAGGTTCCCGAAGAACATGCACGACCGCACCTGAAGGCATGAGCCTCCAAATCATTAATAGAAATGCTACTACCACGATAAAAGTCAAGACAAGATTTACTGATATAAAGTCCAAAAACAACGAGACGGAGAAATAAGCTATACTTGATCCAACCATACTGGTTATCCAACCACGCCTGAAAGAAAGTCTACTATAGACAAGACACGAGGTCGAAAGTGAGATTAACCCCATCAACGTTCCTTGCGCAGCTGCAGAAACGAATTTGAGTCCTTGCTCAAGCGTTAAGAAAAAAAGCACGGGGCCGGACGTCAACGGGAGACCTAAAAGCAAACCGCCCGCGGAGGGCCCCCATCTGCGAGCCACACTGCTGACCGCCCAGATGAAGATCGGAACACTGACTAACTTTATCGCTAGAATTACCCACGTGCTCTCTATCATACATCATGGAAGAATGCTGACTTAGATAGGGTTACGGTCAAGTTCTCATTTTTGTAGACATAAAACCCACACCAGTTGCGAAAAGCTAAACCTTAACGCCGGAGCTAACAGGCTCAATGATGTGCAACGTACAATTGAGAGTCAAAAAAAGAGATCCAACGCACTCTTGGCTATCTAAGAAGTCTTGGAACTTCATCGTCAAAACGATGTCGATACCCTGTGTGGACATAATTTTCCAACGGCAAGATGGTTCTATTCTATTTGGATGGCGACTGATCAAGCCGTACAGTAATGTATGGGCATTACCAGGAGGCCGTATCTTACGTGGAGAGAATCTGCTGCAATGTGCAGCTAGGATCGGTAAAGAATACGGACTCTCGTTTAAGAGGTTGTATTTGAATGGAGTTTTCCCAATTAACTTTCAGTGGCGCGACGATATCTCAATCTGTCTTGCAGCCCGTGAAGTCTCGGGAGACCCACTTTTAGACGACTTCGAATTCTCGAAGTTCATATGGAGAAAAAACCCTCCGCCTCGAGCAGGAACAAACTATGTACTAATGGTATCAAAGTGGCAACTTGCTTCTAAGTCAAAAGAGTTCCTAAGCTTAAACCGACTAGTGTGAGATCAAATTTCGTGCTATTAACCGCTAAGACTTGATCTAGCCTATCAACTAAACCACTTTGTCTGGCAAAGTTCGATGCAACAATTCTCTCACGCTCTCGAATTGCGCTTCGCCTATTTTGAATTTAATCCTCTTGCGGTTTTCATTAATGTAAGCGTCGAATTCAAGACCCACTCCAAATAGGCCCTTTACAACTTTCGCAGACAAAATATTACTGAACGGTATTTCGAAATTGGCATTATGAGCACTGAGAATTTCAGTCGGCGTTTTGTACTTGAATCCTTGTCTTCTCTCATTCTCTATTTTCTTCGACATTGCTTGAATTTGATGCATCTGCATGGATCCTCCGATTATTAGTTGTTCGAAGTTGAATTTCTTACTGTACAATCGAACCAAATCGGATGGGTGAAGGACTATTGCCGCAATTATTTTGGTAGTTGTGAATAAGAGGTCATACCTAGTGTCCGAGGTATGCAATGTAGCGTCCTCTACCGAACCAATGATCCCACTTTCAGCAGCTGTCAGGCCAGATTCCTCACATGTGGCACGGTGCTTTTCATATTATCAAGTATAATCGAGCCCAAGCCCTGTATCATAGTATTGATTTGTATTTTTGAGTTTGCAAGACTCCACTTCTATCTATACGGTCTCATTTTAGTGTCATGGATAAGGTCGTTCGGGTGGTACTAGGTCTTCGTCTGGGGTTATTCCGATCGCTCTGTCGTTAGTATTGACTGACATTGGGTTCCTTCTGAATGAGATGACTCCATCGATTGGACTCTTTAATGTCTCGAGTACATTTCCGAACATGTCCTTCACGATTCCGACTTGGTCGCCTTTTTTGACTCTAGTTCCTAGTGGTGGTGTGTAGCAGATCCCGCCCCTTCCAACTATTAGGCTGAACTTCTTTCTAATTCTCTGCTGTCTTGGCTTGTTTGGCGTTCCTTCAATCATCTTGAGTCTTTTCATGACGTTGACCATTCCCTCCACGTGCCATCGTACTGCGGCTTCGTCAATTCTTCCGAATCCGCCAGCTTCAGCAACGATGGAGGGTTTTCCCATTTGTGCTGCGGAAACGCTACTGCTCCCCTTCGTGGTAGAAATGCTAACGAGATCTGTGTCATAGGAGGCGGCTAAAATTTCGATCGCTTGTTTGTCTTTTTCCATGTCACCCGATGCTGCAGCGATTACGTAAGGTGATAATTCTTCGTTGAGATCTCCTCCGTGGCAATCGATGAGGTAGTCTGCTTTGGAAACGACTTGGTTCATGAAAGTATACGCGATTTGATAACCCATTGTTCCTTCAGGGTTTCCCGGGAAAATTCGGTTCAGGTTTATACCATCTATCGGGCATTGGAAGGCTGTACTCCACCCACCTTGTGGACCCCTACTCTCGAACGAGGGTGTATTCACTACAGGGACTACGATTACGGTTCCGCTTAGTCTTGTTGGATCTATCATGTTTAGGATGCGCTGAACTGCTTCTATGCTGCTGTACTCGAAGGCGTGGACGCCTGCTGAAATGCAGAGAACCGGTCCGTCACGTACTCCGTGATAAATAGCGACTGGAAGCTTAACCTCCATTATTGTGGTTTCGCCAACGTGAAGATAACCAGTATTTTTTGTGCCCTTCTTAGCATGAATAGGGCCAATTTCGAAAATTTCTTTCATAACAATATCATCCGATTTTTGGTATCGACTGTGGTTTGTTCTTAAGGGTTGTGTAAAAGTTTCATGTGAAGTTTGTCAAGAATATTTTCCAATCGATTAAGACATGTCTCAATTTTCTCCATTGATGTGGCAAAGGAGAAGTGGGGATAAGTCGCGTGATGGGCTGTACTCAAGGCCTGGTACGGTTATGATTTTTGTTTCCTTTAGCAGGTACTCTTCGAGGTCGAATGATCTCATTCCGAAACTTGAAGTTGGGGAATTAATGGATAGGGTCCGAGGTTGTCAACTGCTGATCTTAGTGGTGCTAGTTGTCGTTGGTACTCTTTTCCTTTCTCTATCTTCTCCTTCCTGCATAAATTGAGCGGCGGATTAAGCCTCCTTCTGTTTTGATTTGAGTTTCTTGAGTGCTTCTTCCATTCGGTCCATGC
>CAYWMG010000242.1:0-2007 GCA_964459245.1 uncultured Candidatus Bathyarchaeia archaeon | reverse complement strand
GGTATCTCCTAGCCATATCTAGGAATCGAACAAGATCATGTCCCTACTGTGGGAAGCGAATTCATCTTGAAAAAGCGAAAGTTTACTCGCGTTCAGAGAGTGCTGAGGAAGCACGTCTCGTTCTACAGAAGCTAAAGTTGTATGAAGAGGGTAGCAATCCACAGAATAATGTGCTCCGATAACGTTACTAACCACTCACACTATCACTGAGGTGAAATCTAATGTCATCACTACCAGACCGTCGATTCATGGAAGAGCTCTCCACTCTTCTCCAGAAGCAAATTACCATTGTTACCTCCAGCGCAAAGAATTACAACGGGATTCTTTCAGGTGTGGACTCTCACACCCTTAACGTCTGTTTAACAGAGGCCAAAGACGAGACTGGGAAGCTATTTCCTAAACTATTCCTGAGCGGAAGCATCGTGACACAAATTTACAGCTCCGAAAAACCATTCAACCTTCAGGCTTTGGCTGACAGATTGGAGAGGGTTTTCCCCAGAATGATTAAACTGAACGAAGAAGCAGGCATAATCGTAGTTATGGAGAGAATAAGAGTCTCCGAGAAAGGAATTATTGAGGGAACCGGCCCAGCTGCTGAAAGAGTCCAGAAAGTATACGATGAATTCGTACGGGTCCAAACGCAATAATAGTGTAAAGGCCGAAGCTTGACCAGACGTTGTCGTTTGAGATTCGTAAAAAGGACCTATTAGGCAGAATAGGGCTACTGCGCACAAAGCACGGACCAGTTGAAACCCCTCTATTATTGCCAGTGATCAATCCAAATACCCAAATTATACCCGCCAGAGACGTCAGGGAAAGATTCGGATTTAACGCCGTAATCACAAACTCGTACCTCGTATGGCGACGTTTTTGGAATGAATTATCAGTCCCAAAAATTCATGAGCTTCTAGAGTTCGACGGAATCATCCAAACCGACTCTGGTGCTTACCAAATCCTACAATACGGAGACGTAGACGTAAAGCCAGATGCCATAATCAAATTCCAAGAAGGACTTGACAGTGACATTGGTGTCATTCTGGATATTCCAACCAACCAGGAAGATTCAAAACAACATGCCAAATGGACCGTTGATGAAACGCTACGCCGTGCGAAGGAAGCGCAACAGACCATTACTCGCCGGGACATATTATGGGTTGGTCCAGTGCAGGGCGGTGTCCACACGGACTTGGTGGCATATTCCGCCCGCGAAATGTCAAAATTAGATTTCGAGATACATGCTCTCGGAAGCCCAACAACTGTAATGCAACAGTACCAGTACGAGAAGTTAGTGGAGATGGTGATGGCCGCTAAACTTAATCTGCCCGCTAATCGACCACTGCACCTTTTTGGCGCAGGACACCCAATGATGTTTGCCTTAGCAATTGCATTGGGATGCGACATCTTCGACTCTGCATCATACGCGCTGTTTGCTCGAAACGACCGTTATCTAACCTCTCAAGGAACAGCGAAGTTGGAAGATCTAGAATATTTTCCATGCAACTGCCCCACATGCTACCGATCAAGCCCCGAGGAAGTGAAGAATATGCTCAAGACAGATCGTGAACGTCTTCTCGCAGCACACAACCTCCACGCATGCCAGAACGAAATTCAAATAGTCAAACAGGCAATAGTTGATGGCCATTTATGGGAACTAGTTGAAGCTAGATGTTTCAACCATCCCGCTCTGAAAAGAGCATTTGACACATTATTGAAATATTCAGACAATTTCGAACTGGAAACGCCTGTTAGAAAGAAAAAAGGGCCGTTTATTATTTCCGAGGCCGCCCTCCACAAACCCGAAATCGTTCGATACCAACTACAACTGAGAACGAACTATGTCTACCCAAAAAGATCAAAATGTGTTCTACTGCTTCCCGAGAAACATCTAGAACCATTTCGACAAAACTTCAACCAAGACCAGATTCTTAAGAAACTGTTCAGCATGAATGGACTGCACGTATGTGCATACAGTTTAGTCTTCGGAGTCATCCCCTACGAACTTATGGA
>CAYWMG010000241.1:0-1792 GCA_964459245.1 uncultured Candidatus Bathyarchaeia archaeon | reverse complement strand
TAAGATACGATAATAAGGTTACAAGAATCATGTTTCCTCTCCTCATAGCGTTGTCCCAAAACGCATAAGCAATGATCGTGGGAAAAACCGCCGTATACGCGAGTTCGACTCCAGATTGGGTTGTCCATTCGGTTCTCTCAGTCACGATGAGTCGCAACACCGCTAGTGTCAATCCGCTTACAAGGAGAAATAGAGGTACAGCTCCAGCCTCAGCCCCTCGTGCCCAACGCCGAGTCAGGTTCGAGTAGAACGCCCAACAAACTGCCGCAATGAAGGCGAGAACGTAGGGAAACCAGTTAGCTACGATACTGCCCATGAACGCTTCCCACGATTCTCCCGGCTGCACAGACGCTAGGAGTATGCCACCGGACCCGAGAAGACATCCGGGGATCAACGTGTAGTGAGCTCTTCTCGCGAGAACAGGTACGGCAAGGACAAGAGTCAAACTTGGCCAGAGGTAGTTCAGGAGTCCTACTTCGAGTACTTGGAGACGATTCGTTGCAGTTCCAACTGCCATGTAGATACATGCTATGTAAACAATGAAGAACATGCCGCAGCCGAAGAGATACTTTAGAGGAGTTCGAATAATTGTTTGGAAGCGCCGGCGTGAGGTCAAGAGATAAGCGCAGGAAATGGTTCCTGCTAGCAGGAAGATGCAAGCGCCTGCTGTAAGCGTTCCAAGCTGTTCCGCGAGACTTCGTGAGAATGCGATCGTTGAACTCCAAAAGAGTAGTGCAAAGATGCCCTGAACTGTAGCGTTTGTTTTCTCATGCAAGAGTAACAACTCGTCTAGTGGTATTCATCGGTGGAGCGCTTGATAGAACAATAAAGAATTTCGGTCTGCAATTGAACTCTCATTTTCAACTTTGCGCTGTACTATTCAAGCACTGTTGGAAGTGTGCGCCCTCCCCCCTCCCTGTTTTTGGAGGAATGAGTTTGTTCTTGGGTGGCAGACTATCGTTAGTCGGTTAGAATTCACACTATCTCTAAGGATTTCGATCGCCCATTATCTCTAGATTTGCGCTGAAAATTATTGGTGGAAGTCGCTCTTCAGCTTCGAGATGAAATCAGCCGAGGCTATGGCTGGAAGAGTTGTTATCTCAATCGTGCCTCTTGATCCCAGAGCGAGTGAGAGCCTTGCAATAGATTCATTGTTAGGCGCCTCGACAATGTTCACAAAATCATACGCGCCAAGAGTGGCGTACTGCGAAATTATCTTCGCTCCAAACTCTTCGATCTCTTTGTTGACTTCCAGGATGCGATCTGGTTTTTCCATGATCTTGTTTCTTCCCCAAGCCGTCAATTTAGATAATAAGACGTATAGAGCCAATTGTTCTCCCACCTTCAATGCTACCTAGGTTGACATATGGACGTTCTGGTCAATGTTCCAGAATGAAAGAAACATCAGATCTGAGTCATACTGTTAATCCTGCTATGTTGAGGAGGATGTAAAGGTTGAATGCTAGTATTATGCTGCGACAGAACGAGCTACCACATCAATCGATAGCCGCCGAGTTGGTAGGAGAGAATCATGAACGCAGATGATGTGGTCACTTGGACTTTGCTGCCGCGACGATTCTAATTACATCTCTATCCTTCAAGCGATAGTCTATTGGTAGTCTGAGTTTAGTTCGGGCGTCTATTGCGTAAATCATTGTGCGAGCTAATTCAGAATGGATTTGGGCAGCTAAATTTGTCACGGTCGAATCGTAGGGAACGAGGAAGGCGTCTGGTAGTACGTTGCCTTTCTTGTCAGAGAATTTTTCAACATCTTCGACTGGGTAGACAGTGT
>CAYWMG010000240.1:0-2059 GCA_964459245.1 uncultured Candidatus Bathyarchaeia archaeon | reverse complement strand
GCTGCAAATATCATGGTTGTATACCCGAAGAGTGCTAGAATCAGTCCACCATAGAATTTCCTGCTTCTCTCTGACATGCATCTTCCTACTTTTCAATTTTCAGTACTGGAAAGCGTTTTGGTGTTCTTTCAATATGTAGTAGGTTCACTATTTGTGTTTCGAATAACGGATCAAATATCTTGATGAATACGGCACGATTGAGATTCAGCAGTAATATTTCATCAAAGGTCATGAAGGAATAAAATTCATGACTATCGGACAGTTCACGAAGCTGTTCAATGGAGGAGAGCTTAAGAAGGCTCTAACAGGGTGGCAATTATCTTCTCCAGCGGAAATCACGCCAGCTTTACATTAGAATCGATCCTGCGAGTATACTGCTCCCCACAACTACTATGCACGTTTTTAGACCATCCAGGAGTTGAACATATTATAAATCGTTGAGGCTTCCAAATCCTTTTTTCAGTTAGAAAACTTAGTTCAGATAACCTTTCAGCTACACCACTAGGAGATTGAAGAGTCATCTTCTTCCATGCCTTGTTCCAGATAGCAGTCGAGGCACTCGTCGCAGCATGGTTCCGCATTATCCGACCATAACCGTTCGGAAATGCATGGCTTGTGGCAAGAGTCACACAACGATAATCGCCCACCTAACGCAAAGTTACGACACTCACTTATCAGTTAAATGCATGTCTATCTTTTCTAACACCCCTTCCATGTTGACAAATTTTCAAGTCTCTCATTGGACCTGTTAAAGTCCATGATATTACGGTAACCTGCTATAATTCAAGAAAAAACTAGTATTCTAGCAATAGCTCTAGCAACTAGACCGATCGTGAAGAGAGACTGGTGCGAGGTTGATCGTGGGGTTAACGGTCAACCCTTCCTCTGGAGGAAGAACTTTGAAAGCCGATATGTTATGATTGACATTTTCAACCCCGACTCAGTAAAACGATGCTATTCTGTTCTCTCCTTTGCCGAGGATCCCTACTTGAATGAAGAGACCAACGGCCAACTGATTGGAGTTGGATGTGCAGATACACCCGACCTTACATGGTCTTTTGCCTACGAACGTGCGAGGAAAATTGCTGAAGAGTATATGGAGAAGAATTAAGTCTCCACCGTTTCGTAAACTTAGTATTGTTATCACTGAGAAGATTATCGTTGCCAATGTTGAAATTGGCTGGAATCCGAATGATTTTGGATCTAACCAAATATTCGGCTTCAATCAGGTTAAAGACGTCGTTGGCGGTAAGTCTTAGTGTAACAACAACAGAATAGTTGTAGAGATCTTAATGACTGATCCTGCCTCCGGCCGAGAACTCATTGAGAAATCCTTCACCTACGTGACCGCTCTGAGCAGGGAATGTAGAAGAGCAGTTACTGTTGCTTTCGAACAGAAGCACAAGGGCTTAAGCTTCAGCCAGGTGGAACCTGCCTTAAGAATAGAGGTCGAAACCTGGTTTGAGGAACGAGACAGAAATATTAGAATTCATCATGAGAAGACCAGCACGGTAAGAAATGGAGAAATAGTTCTAACATTTGCGGGATCAAACAAGGTCTCTCATTTCAAGTTTAACGTGGATGGGGTTTTCACATTGGCTGGTTCTTCGGCAGATTCACCTTCATATTTGAAGACGTTGAATTTATTTGTAGACAGGAGAGACTTCACGAAGTAAGCTCATCTATACTTCGAGTCAACGAAACTGGCCTTGGATGAATGGAGTCCCACACATGGAACGGAGGTAGCTGATTGTTGCTCAGGTTCCTGGAATTAATCCTTTGAGCGCTGCTGCTGCAAACGCTAACCCGATCATTGCCAAAATCGTCGTTATAATGATTCCAATGATCAAAGCTAGGATAGCGATAATAATTGCCTTCAACCATCCGACTGCAAAGAAGTGCTTTATAAGTAGCAGGATTACCAGCACCTCTGCTATTAGCGCAATTGTATGCCAAGGCACAACATAGCCTATAATGTCTGAAAGTATGATGGCTGCGATAACCGTTAGAATGCCGTGGTAGTACGTTGCTTTCGGTGAGCCAAGGACTTTGGCTGCTA
>CAYWMG010000239.1:0-2519 GCA_964459245.1 uncultured Candidatus Bathyarchaeia archaeon | reverse complement strand
CCTTGTCGGTAGGTGGCAGGGGGAGGGTGGATCGGGACCGAAACTTAGTGCATCTTGCTGTACACAACATGTGTGCATGTCGCTCCAAGGTACGTATCCGTAGAATGTGCTCGCCGACCGATCATTCATGTCTGACATGGCATAGGTTGCGTTCCCTTCGGACAAGTCCAAACGCACCGCAGGCAGTACGGCAGCAGTCCCCGTGGGCCCTGCGGGTCATATTCCCCTCGGGCCTTTCGGTACGATCTGCATCGAAGTCTTTCAAAAGAGTCTTGTGCGATTGCTTGAGCGGGACATTCGGAAATGCAAAGACCCCACGCATCACAGAATTGATCGCCTGACAACTTCGGCCGCAGATCCAGTTCCGCGGTTGTTCCCATGACCCTGAGATGGACCCAAGGTCCCCACGAGGGATGAAACAAGAAGGCATTAGTGCCTATTCTGCCGAGCCCGGCAGCCTCAGCCACAAAGCGGAACTGCAAGCCGCTCTGAGCAGGATACTTCACCAACTCGGAGTGGTGTCCTTGTTTCACCAATTGGTCCCTGATCGATTCGCACAAACCTCTGAGATGATCGTCTGCATCGCACCGTTCCCCACTGCTGACGGTTGAGTACCACGTCCACTCCTCCTCCGTCACAACATGATGCGTCATTACGATGGCACTGGCGGCATCCGGCATGAAAGAGGCGAAGAAGTTTCTTTCGCGGTCAGCCAATGCTTGAACCGGCACAGCCGCCATATTGCAGCATGGCGGTAACATACGAAAGAGGGCGTCATTCATAAGCTTCTCCAAGACATCTTCCGATTCCGCGAAAGATTTGATTCAAACTCTTTCAGAGTGTGGCTCGTCCAGGACCCACTTGGCCAAACCGTTCTGCTCTTTCAGGAAGTCTGGAAGCCTTCTCAAACGCTTTCTCAAGCAGTTTCGTCATTCTTCAACGCCCGACAACGTCGTAAGGTCTTGTTAGTCATGTCATTTTATTGTTTCAATCCATCATTTCCGTGGATCGCTTGGTTTGACGAAGCCATGCAGTCACCGTCAATTCGTTATAGGATTCAACTTGGGCAGTCTCCCTACATTGTCTTTGTATGATTGAAGCAACCTATTTTGTTCTTTCTTGCGCTCATCATCGTTTGGCACTATCTCAAAATCAAAGGTGTCTACCTCAGCACCGTATTCCTTCAGATGCTCCCTAAACCTAGCCGCTATGTTGTTACTCTCACCAATGCGGACAACTTCATTGTCCTTTCTCAGCCTATATACACCGGGTTCTGTGGGATGTTGATTGATATCGTGAAAGTCACGTTCGCCCGACCATGAGTATCCAATGGTCACAAAGAACTTGTACTTAGGATAAATCTCAATTCTTGCGGAGTCTACTTCTTCAAGGACAAATTGTTTCTTTGCCTGGTCTTTTTGTTTGAAGACAGTCTCTATCCAATCATACTTAGAGGCAAGCGTTCCTACAGCAACATACTTCAAAGCACTTCTCTTTTGGGTGTAAAGTTTGGCAAGGCCCGGCATAGACTCGGACTGGAACGCAAAATAAATCCGTCGCAGCTCTGTATCAACTCCTATACGAGCATATGAGAAACCATCCAATCCAAGTTTCTTGCCCAGAGAAGCCGAGAAGCGCAATTTGCCACCGGAAAATGTGACAACGTCCCCTACTGATCTGGCATAGAACTCTTCGATCGCCATATTTTGTGAAACCTTTCACTCAGCTTTAACATGTCAGGCTATTCTCTGACCATTGGCTCTATGACCTCATTCTCCATGCTCTCAAGAAATTCTCGCGAAGCACAGTCTCATCCCCATCTCTGAGTCGCATCAAATAGTGAGAGAAATGATCCTCTATAACATCGACCATCAGTCTTGGATTGATTTCGATTTTCACGCACTTTTGTGTTGCCAAGTCAATTTTCAGATAAACTGGAGTCGAGTAGGCATAAGACAGTCGCACCTTGCCACGTGTAATGCCAGTATGGAACAATCCATTCCTCATCTGGTCGTAGAGTTCATCTACTGCATCATCTCTTACTTGAGAATCGTCACCGGACAAATAAAAAATCTTTTTGAACGCATTTCTAAAGAACTCCTTTGAGCGGTTCTTGCTGTCTTCGCCTTTGTAAAAGATGGCATGACCCTCGATATAGCTAAGGACAACAAGTAAAGTGACAAAGCCCGCATGATCTGAGGCCTTGTCAAGAATCCGAGCTTGATCGAGGAACCAGCCGCGAACTTGATCTTCGTATATCGATATCGCCGTTTCTATGTTATCGGTCTTTATATGGTCATCTCGATAGTGACGGCTGATGTGCACTGCCACTGTCTTTCCTCCGCATTCAGCAGGTCTTTCCGGTCGGCCAAATTCTGTTCCGAAGTATTGCGGACAACACTCTGCCACAGTCCTCGTGCAAACTCTCTTTGACCAATGGCTTGAGGCGAATTTCATCATAATTTTCAGTAGGTTGGAATATATCTCACCCCGTGTTTGCGGTCAAGCAGAAGCGTTGG
>CAYWMG010000238.1:0-4320 GCA_964459245.1 uncultured Candidatus Bathyarchaeia archaeon | reverse complement strand
GTTCCTGGAATAAGTTCGATACAGGTCGCTACTTCACGTCTGCAGATTTGCTTAGATGAAATAGGGCTCTTTCTCAGCTTTCACGGCCGCCCGAACGAGGATAAGGCTAAGCTTACAGAAGCCGTTAGAAATGAGAAACTGGCTGTGATTATTCCAGATCCACGATCGTTTCAACCCGATCAAATAGCAAGGCACCTGATTGATTCAGGTATCAACCCCAGCACGCCAGCTGCCGTATGCGAGAATCTCACCTACGCTAACGAGAGAATTACGGAAGGAGACCTACTAATGCTTTCTTCTGAAAAATTTGGACCCATGTGTGTTATGATGGTTGGAACTTGGATGCGGAGAAGACACCGTGCCCCTGCCAAATAGGTGCCCTTCATGTGGAAATCTCGCGCCCCAGGCATTCCCGATGAACTCTTTGAACGTAGTGAGAAGATACCGATGACGAAAGAGGAGATCAGAACCCTGACGATCTCCAAGGCTAGACTGAGGCAGGGCGACAATGTGATCGATATAGGGTGCGGAACAGGCTCTCTCACCATTGAAGCCTCAAGGCAAGTATCACCCGGCGGTTTGGTCTACGCTATTGACAGAGACAAGAAAGCTATCGCCTTAACCCAAAGAAACCTCTCAAAATTCGGCCTTAGAAACGACGTTCAACTGATCCGTGGCGAGGCAACTCGTACACTCAGAAGACTCCCCGCCGTTGATGTTATTCTAGTTGGCTCTGGGAGAGAAAACTTGGCGAGAATAATTGACCTATCATTCAAAAAGTTGAAACCGGAAGGACGCATCGTGATAAACGCCATTCTTTTTGAGACAGGCTGTATCGCAATTGCCGAGTTGGATAAAGTAGGATTCAAGAATATCGAAGCGGTTCAAGTCACGATTGCCAAGAGTAAGAGAATTCCACAAGGAACAATGATGTTGGCAAGAAACCCGATTACAATAATCTCAGGCGTGAAAGGAAGATACAGAAAGTGAATAGTGGCAAAGTCATTGGGGTAGGTGTAGGACCTGGAGATCCTGACCTCCTCACCGTCAAAGCCATCCGTATCCTTCAAGAGGCGGACGTAGTGTGTGCTCCAACCGGAGACTCAGCCGGACACAGTCTCGCTCTTAGCATCATAAGGCCGGTGCTAGAGGGCAGGCAATCAGCTCCTGAAGTCATCACGCTCGTCTTTCCCATGGTCAGAGACAAAAAGGAACTTGAGAGAGCATGGACCGTAAACACAAATAGAATCGCAAAGTATGCCCAGGAAGGAAAGCTGGTCGCGTATGTTGCTGTCGGTGACCCCAGTCTTTACAGTACCTTCACGTACGTAGCAAGGATGCTAAAGATCAAGTACCCAGAGATCCCAATCGAAATAATTCCAGGCGTCACATCCCTCTCCGCTTGCATGGCAAGGGCTCTTACACCGCTCGCGTTCGGAGAAGAAACCCTCCTCATCACGCCAAGACTGAACATGGACATGTTGAAAGAACAAAGCCGCCTAGTTGATAACATCGTCTGGATGAAAGGTGTCAAGAGACTTCCTGAGACTATCAAGATCCTGAAGAAATCTGCAAGATTCTCGAATAGATCACAGATCGTGATCGGTAAAAGGTGCTCTCTCTCCGGCGAGAAACTATGGAAAGGAAGAATCGAGGATGCCCTCCACCTGAAATTGGCGCAAGATTACTTCGCAACGATGATAGTCAGACGAAGACCAAGTGATGCATAAGATGGAAAAGGTATACGTTGTCGGAGCCGGACCAGGCGAACCAGAACTCTTGACCTTGAAGGGTCTAAGATTGCTGAAACAGGCCGACGTCATAGTTTACACTGGATCCCTGATTAATCCTTCAATACTCAACTACACCAAGCCGAATGCCCAGAAGCATGATAGTGCCGTATTGAATCTTGACGAGATCGTTGGATTAATCGCGCAGAGCGTGAAGAAAGGTAAACGAGTAGTCAGACTGTGTGGCGGGGATCCAAGCCTCTATGGCGCAACCCAGGAGCAGATCGACATGCTAAGAACGCAAGGAATTGAGTGTGAAGTCGTTCCAGGAGTTAGCTCCTTTCTAGCAGCCGCGGCCAGCCTAAAAAGAGAGTTAACGCTGCCCGGCATCTCTCAAACTGTAATAATCACTAGACCGGGCGGGAGAACCCCTGCACCGAGGAGGGAAGCCATCAAGACGTTAGCCAAACATGGGGCAACTATGGTCATATTCCTAGGAATCCAAAAGATTCGGAAATTCTGTAAGGAACTGGCAGAAGGCGGTTACCCAAGGAACACTCCGGTCGCAGTTCTCTACAAAGTAACTTGGCCTGAAGAAACCATAATCAGAGGGACGATCGATAATATAGCCAGCAAAGTACAACGGTCAAGAATCTCAAAGACAGCAATTATCATCGTTGGCAAAATTCTCTCTGAAGATGGATACAACCGCTCGAAGTTATACGCTCCCCTCTTCACCCATACTTACAGAAAAGGCGGTATATCCCAATGTTCGAAAGAGGCGTCGCAATAGTCACATTAACAAAATGGGGCGTCCTCACGTCAATGAACGTCGCGAACGCATTAGCGAAAACCCAAATCAAGTATAAGTTATACGCGCCGAGGCACTTATCCTCCGACAGGATCTTACCATTCGATGGGAACCCACGCGACCAATTCGCCAAACTGTTTAATGACTTTGATGCGATAATTGCGGTGATGGCAGTCGGGATCGTCGTAAGGAGCATAGCCCCGCTCATTGCCAACAAGAGAAGTGATCCAGCCGTTGTTGTGGTCGACGACTTGGGCAAGTACGCGGTCAGTCTCCTCTCGGGTCAAATTCGCGGAGCCAACAGACTCGCCAAAATTGTTTCCAAAGAGATCGGCTCCATGCCAGTCGTAACTACGGCCACAGAACTCCTTGGAAAGAAAGCTGTTGAGGAAATCGCCGAGGAACACCATCTAAGCATAATAAATTTTGAATCACTGCCTCTGGTAAACTCCGCGATAGTAAACGAGCACAAAATTCTAGTCACCACAATGGGTGGAGTAGCTTGCCCAAAAATAGAAAACGCCGATACGAAATCAATCTCAAACATTGATCAACTCAAAGAGATGATGAAGAACTATGATGCGGGCATAGTCATCTCACCGACTATTCTACCACTTGAGGGCTTAAGCAAATCAGTGGCTCTCCTCGTAACCAAGCTATGCGCTCAATCGCCTGAGGAAAGCAGCGGTTAATTTCGAATTATGACGGAACAGAGGCCGTGCGATGAGCGAAAGAACCACCGCTAAGAAGTCTACAACGAAAGGAAAAGTGACAGTTGTTGGTATCGGCCCAGGAAGCATGGAACATGTGACCAACAGGGCCATGGTTGAGATCCGCTCTGCCGATTCTATAGTAGGATTCGGTCTTTACATCCAACAGATTCGCAAAATAATTCCTCCAAGCACAAAAATTTATTCTTCAGGTATGGGTCATGAAATTGATCGCGCTTCGCTTGCTTTGAAACTAGCGTCTAAGGGGAAGAAGATAGTTGTAATTAGCGGCGGAGACCCCGGCATTTATGGAATGGCTGGTCCAATCCTAGAGACTGCAAGAAGATTAGGATCGGACGTTGATGTCGAGATTATCCCCGGAGTGACGGCGGCAACCGCAGCATCCGCTCTCCTCGGCGCTCCCCTCATGACGGATTTCGCCGTCATAAGCCTAAGCGATTTACTAGTGCCTCGGAAGAAAATCTTAGAACGCATTAAGAAGGCTGCCAAAGGGGATTTCGTGCTGGTTCTATACAACCCTCAGAGCAGAACTAGAAAAGAACCTCTGAGGCTCGTCCACAGAACACTCATGAGAATTCGGAAGCCTACCACACCAGTTGGCATCGTAACTGCCTATGCAAGGAAAGGAGAGAAAACTGTAGTCACCACGTTGGAGCGAATGCTAGACCACGAGATAGACATGACGAGCACAATAATAGTTGGAAACTCGTCAACAGTAACTTTCAATCGCAAGATGCAGACTCCACGAGGATACTACCATCCAAACTGACTAGTCCACGAGAACGCGAAAAGCTGCTACGATTGATGAATTAAGGAAGCAGTTCTATGACTTTACCTTCAGAATCGTTAAAACACCGAAAACCGCCATCGCCGTCAGAATCAGAAACATTGGATCATATGACTTGAACGTATCAACAGCGATGCCAATCGCTAAACTGCTTAAGAAGATTCCAACGTACCCGAGCATATCTATCAATCCTGACGCTGTTCCAACTTGTTCTTTTGGAAGCAGAACCGCAGGATAAGCAAAGTACAGCCCCCCAGAGAT
>CAYWMG010000237.1:0-1948 GCA_964459245.1 uncultured Candidatus Bathyarchaeia archaeon | reverse complement strand
TCATCCAGCGCTTTTCGAGGCAATGGGATCGATTCTGACGAACAAATATTCAGAGGGTTACCCTGGCAAGAGATACTACGGTGGTAATGAGATTGTTGACATTGTCGAACGATTGGCTATAGAGAGAGCAAAGAAAGCTTTTGGCGTTGCCCATGTGAATGTTCAGCCGTATTCGGGAAGCCCGGCTAATTTTGCCGTGTATTTTGCAGTTTGCAAGCCTGGCGATACCATAATGGGAATGAACCTTCCCGATGGAGGCCATCTGACACATGGATGGAAAGCAAGTGCAACTGGACAATTTTTCAACAGTATTCCGTATCATGTCAAACCAGACGGCTACATAGATTTGGATGAAGTCAGAAGACTAGCCAAAGAGAACAAACCAAAAATCATCTGGGTCGGGGCAACCGCCTATGTTCGAGAATTCCCATTCAAAGAACTTGGGGAAATTGCAGACGAAGTTGGAAGTTACTTAGTTGCTGACATAGCACACATATCAGGTCTCGTCGTAGCGGGGGCTCACAAATCTCCCGCGCCATATGCGCACATCATAACAACGACCACGCACAAAACTCTGAGAGGTCCGAGAGGAGCAATGATAATGGTAACGGAGAAAGGATTACGAAAAGATCCTGAGCTTGCTGCTAAAATTGACCGAGCCATTTTTCCAGGTCTCCAAGGTGGCCCTCATGATCATACGACAGCCGCAATAGCTGCGGCTTTAGGATTCGCTCTGAAACCAGAATTCAAGGAATATGGGAAACAAATCGTGAAAAACGCAAAAGAATTGGCTCAATCCTTGATGGATAACAAAATAAAGCTAGTTACCAACGGAACTGATAACCACATGGTCCTGATAGATCTAACCACCTTCGGAAAAGGAAAAGGAGTCTTTGTGCAGGAAGCACTTGACGCCGCAGGCATAACTGTAAACAAGAACACCATACCCGGTGAACCCTCCTCCCCGTTCTACCCAAGCGGAATAAGACTAGGAACGCCTGCACTAACATCGAGAGGAATGAAAGAGAGTGAAATGCAGCTCATTGGTGGCTGGATAGCTAAGGTAATCTTCGAAGTCAAGAATTACGAACTGGTTGATGATAAAGATCAACGGAATGAAGTGTTGAAACGGTTCAGAGACGACGTAAAACAAAATGATACGATCAAGAAGACCAGGGAGAATGTTATCGGCCTCTGCAAGAAGTTCCCACTCTACAAATAACAAGTCAAGAGGCAGCACTCATCTGCTTTCTTTGTCACGCTCCACCTTATCTCTAAAGCAGCATTTGAAGCCGATACTAGCTGTGATTATGTCGGTTGTCTGCATAAGCATGATACTTCTCAGCCCAGTCAAAGCTCAGATCCAAAACCCATTGACGCCGTCAGATATACGAACCGCGTATGATGTGAACGCGCTCATTCAGTCAGGTTATACCGGTAAGGGAGTCACGGTTGCCATCGTGGGTGAGGGCGTTGGACCAACATTCACCGCAGATGTGGAAGAGTTCTCCGGTAAGTACGGCTTACCCTCGCCCTCCATATCGGTGGTGAAACCGTTCGGATCGGGAGGGGATAGCTCAACGTGGGATGAAGTCACTGGGGACACCGAAATGGTTCACGCTATGGCTCCTGATGCGAAGATTCTCCTTGTGCTGGTAGGAGCGCAGGATGTCCCCGAAGGGTTCTCCTACGTGATAGACCACAACGCAGCCGATGTAGCAACTATGAGCTTTTATTGGTACTGGTACGGCAGTGGAAGCTCTGGTACAGTCTGGTCCTACAATGAGGAATACGCCGAGGCTGTTAGCGAGAGTATTACGTTAATCTCCGGCTCCGGCGATTTCGGATCTAACAACACTGTGCCTCGGCACGCTTTGGGGACGCCAATCAGCGGCGCGTTCTGGACTCAGTACCTACCGAACGCGTATCTCGACATTCCTGAGTACAG
>CAYWMG010000236.1:0-11107 GCA_964459245.1 uncultured Candidatus Bathyarchaeia archaeon | reverse complement strand
TAGAAGGCGGGCATCGGAGGCAGGATTACTGCTCCTGCTTCAGCAAGCGTCAGCATGTTCCTGAGATGGATCACATTCATCGGCGTTTCTCTTGGGACAATGATCAGTTTTCTTCTCTCCTTCAAGGTGACGTCTGAGGCGCGTGATATTAGTTCGGAACTGTACCCATTTGCTATAGCCGCCATTGTCTTCATACTACAGGGAATGATTACCATGCCGTCATGTTTGAATGAGCCGCTGGCGAGTCTAGCATCCATTTGATCTGGCGAGTAATAGTGACTTGCCATAGACCTAACATGGTCTGCGTCAATTCCAACCTCATCCTTGATAGTTATCTCTGCCATCCTGGAAATAATAAGGTGTGACTCAATCTTCTCGTTCTTCAGGATTTCAAGAAGTTTGATTCCTAGGATGGCTCCGCTTGCACCCGTTATCGCTACAACAATCTTCATCAACTATCTCCTATGACGCCTTATTTCTCCCAGTAGTATTTGAACCACTTTTTCCGAATTGTCTATCATCTTGCTAATTTCTTTCCTGGTTGCTTTGTGAACATGGATTCCCGCAATCACTACTGCGACCTCGTGTAGCTCAGTGGCCAGTTTGATTGCTGCTGGTTTTGCAACCTCATCCTCCTTGTGACCGAGCATTGTGAAAACTGAGCACGTAGCACTGATCTTGGTCTTGTTCTTTAAGCTAGGCCGAGGCAGAGCCATTGCAACTGCACCTATGTGAGGTTCCTCTCCTCCAAGTAGCAGGACGACTACTCCATTTGATATTTCATAGGTTATGCCTTTCACTCTCCATCTTCCTTCTCCGAAGGAGGATGAAAATTGCGGATTGGAAACTTTCACATCCATTGGCTCCGTCCGTCTTGCGGTAGCGACTATTTCTCCATGCAGGATGCCGTCAAGTTCCTTCTGATCTTTAACCTTCATCTTTGGTGTGTGTTTATCGTTCAACTGGAACACCAGAAGTCGTAAAAGGTTAGACGTTTATTCTTTGCAGTGCTTACGTGAATGGTTCGCTAGAAGAGTGTTGGAATTGGTGGTTGATCTTGTTGTGGAGAAAGGCAGCATCGTAACCTCTCATGGTAGTTTTGAAGGTGCTATTGCTATAGATCAGGGAAAGATAGCCGCAATAGGTTCTTCCACGGTCATGCCTCAAGCAAAGAGATCTATTGATGCAAGCGGATTATTCGTGCTGCCTGGCATAATTGATGGGCACGTCCACTTTAGGGAACCCGGCTTCGAATACAAGGAAGATCTTCTTACGGGTTCCACGGCTGCAGCCTTCGGCGGTGTTACTACAATTTTTGACATGCCAAACGTAAAACCACCGACCCAAGACGCCCCAAGCTTCAATCTGAAATTAGAGAAGGCGAAACAGAAGTGCCTAGTTGATTTTGGAATTTACGGAGTAGTACTCCCCACGAACGTTGACAAGGTTGGTGAGCTCGCAAACCTAGGCGTCATAGGTTTTAAAATCTTCATGGGAGAAACTGTGGGAAATCTCCCCAGCCCGGACGACTGGGAGCTAGTTCTAGCATTTGAAGCAATCGCCAAGACGGGGCTAAGGGTGGGAGTTCATGCCGAAAATAGAGCAATTATAGATCACTTGGTAAATCAGTTCAAGAAGGCTGGACGAACTGACGCTCTAGCGCATCTAGAGTCTAGACCAGCCATATCCGAGGTTGAGGCCATCACTCGAGCGATGGCACTTACAAAACCGTTCGGCACCAAGTTGCATGTCTTTCATTTAAGCTCCGCAGAAGGAGCCGCCATAGTACAGCAGGCGAAAGACGCGGGTCTTCCAGTTACAGCTGAAACATGCCCTCACTATCTTCTACTGGACGGAAAAACCGAGATGCAAAAACATGGCACCATCCTCAAAATTAATCCGCCGGTGAGAACTCGCGAACATGGGGAAGCTCTATGGCGAGGACTGAAGAGTGGAGCAGTCGACATGATAGCTACCGATCATTCACCTCATACGAAGGAAGAGAAGTCGCATTCTAACATATGGGAGGAGATCGCTGGCTGGCCAGGAGTTGAAACACTGGTACCCTTAATGTTGAATGAAGTGAACAAAGGTACGATCACGCTCAACGAAGTGGCGAAATACATGTCCGAGAACCCGGCTAGGGTATGGGGAGTCTACCCCACCAAAGGGCACATTTCATTAGGTTCGGACGGCGACCTAACGATTGTCGACCTAAAAACCAAGAGAGAGATTAGGGGCGACGAGTTGCATAGTAAGAATAAACCCCCCACCCCATTCGAAGGTTGGACCGTTAGAGGAGCGGCAGTCTACACAATAGTTGGGGGACGAGTGGTCATGGAAGAGGGGCGGCTTAACGAAAATTCTGGCCGTGGCAAGCTTGTCACTCCAGCCTCGGAGAAGACTAAGCGGTGAGAAGTTGTTGACTGCAACTTCTCCAACCCTGATGCAACTTTTCAGAGCACAATGATTGATAGAATTATTATCCTAGTCGCCCGAGTGGGTTCGACAGGTGTACGGTTGTGGTATCAATGTATGGATTGGCCAAATCACTACTCTTCAAATTAGAACCTGAGAGGGCACATGCAATCGGCCTACAGCTTATGAGATTTCTTGGAGACCAGCGCCTTGATTTACCATCACTTCGAATCAAGACCTCTTTCGGCAAGCTATCCAACCCCATTGGCCTTGCTGGTGGATTTGACAAAGACGCTACACATCTATCGGTTCTGGAAAAACTCGGCTTCGGTTACATTGTAGCAGGCACAGTCACCAAATCGCCTTGGCCAGGTAATGCAAAGCCACGGATCGCGCGCAACCCCAAGGAGAAGACTATGATTAATTCGATGGGATTTCCAAACGCTGGAGTTGAAGCTTTTATTCACAACATCCAAAGTCAGAAACTGAGCATACCTATCGTCGGAAGTATGAGCGGTCAAACGATCCCGGACATAATCGATTGCTACGAAGAACTGCAACCCCATGTAGCGGCAGTCGAACTCAATCTGAGTTCCCCAAATACGGCTAAATTACGCGATCTGCGTGAACCAGAACCATTTAGAGAAATTGTAACGGATATGGTCGCCCATAAACGAAAGCCTACCTATCTCAAAATTCCACCATACATTGATGAGCCGCAGTTCGCTGGAATTCTTGAACTTGTCAAACTGTGGAACAAACTCGGATTCGAAGGAGTGACCGCATGTAACTCGATTCCAACGAACGATCAACGACTTGCAGTTGGAGCAGGAGGATTCAGTGGCCCCCCTCTTCTCCCAAAAACAATTCAAGCGGTACAAGCAATACGGAAAACCGTTTCACCAGATTTTGAGATCAACGCCGTGGGAGGCATATCAAAGGCTGAAGACGCACAACGTATATTGGCGGAAGGCGCTACCACCCTTCAAATCTACACTGCGCTCGTCTTCGAAGGTCCATGGTTGATCCATAGAATGCTGAAGGACATGTCGACAAACACCTGGCAGCATTCTTCGACTGATTAGGAATAGATTTAGTCTTCCCTCTATATTCAATTTCTCGGACTTCATGAAGGATTGGTGAATAAAACTGCTCTCCGAAGCAAAGAAGAGACTAGCACTTCAGTTGCTTGACAAGGGTGCGGTGAAATTTGGGGACTTCCGACTTAAGCTTCACGACAAGTGCCCGAACGCTCCTCCGTCACCTATCTATCTTGACCTGCGAATCTTGAGGTCATTGCCGGATGTGATGGATTCAGCCGTTGAAGTATACGAGAGTCTAGCTAATGGCCTAAAGTTTGACCTACTGGCGGATATCCCTAGAGCCGCTACTCCCATCGTTGCTATACTCTCTCACAAATCTCGAGTTCCCATGGTTTCACCACGGATGGAAGAGAAGGAACATGGAATCAGACGGCATATTGATGGCCTCTTCGAGCCTGGACAGCGCGCTCTTGTCATTGACGATCTAATCACGCTAGCAGATAGCAAATTAGCTGCGATTACGATTCTTGAAGAGAACGGTCTACGAGTTACCGACGTATTGGTCTTGATTGATCGAGAACAAGGTGGCGTCGAAGCTTTGAGAAGACACGGAGTTACCTGTCATTGCGCTTTCAAATTAAAATCATTGCTTGACTTCTATCTGGAAGAAAGGAAGATAACACTGGAACAATATGAAAGAACAGTTGGCTACTTGAAAAACGAGTAACCTTCTACCAAAGTCCGGATTTAACCAAACCTAAGGTGCTAGGTCAAATTTTCAGGTTGCTTCTTCCAGATTCTCAGTCAGCTTACACATATTGCGCTTCTAGAACGGTATTCTCTTCATTCTCACTGCGACTGAAGATACAGTTGGGACATCTCTTCATGCGTTGGAATCCAGATCCATTTAAGAGAGGTTATCATGTCTAAGGCCTCTTCAAATTCAACAGCGCCATACGGTCTTCCGAATACATGAGCATGAACGGTGGCATCAAAACAACCAACATCATCATGCTTACTGTACCACCCTTCAAGAACGCGACGCAGGACTTGGGTGTAAGTGTTTGGCGGATTCCCATAGCGCACATACATGGGCATGTCGTTGATTTCTATCGTGAATGGGATAGCTACTAGTTTCTTGTCACCGAATTTTTCCAGGCGAGGCATATCAGAATCGAAAGTATCATTATGCCAGTGAAAGTCCATTTCAGCGAGATGCTTGATCGTCGTTAGCCCTGGCGTTGCTCGTGGACTGCTCCAGCCAGTAATTCGCTTTCCTGAAGCTTTAGTAATAATCTGTTGGCATCGTTCAATGTTCTCCTTGTCCGCTTTCTCGTCAAGATATACGGGTAAGATATTTTGAGCATAAGAATGGCCGCATAACTCATGACCTTCATCAGCTATTCTTCTAGCAAGTTCAGGGTATCTTTCTGCGATTATTCCGCTGGTGTATACTGTAGCTCTAACTTTCTTCTTACGCAAAATATCTAGAAGCCGTGGCATTCCAGTGGTGGGTCCATACTTGGCCCAAGTTTGACCCTGGGTGTCAAGATAGCCTGGTTTCAGAGGGTTCCCCATTGGGCCTATGCCTGGGGCTGAATCGTCGGTCCATCCTTCCAGCGGTATATTCACGAAGACTGCTAATCTTTTGCCATCAGGCCATCCAGTCGGCGTGACCTGCTTCTTTCTATCAGGCAATTAGCTCCGCTCCAGTCGAGGGCACGCTTGCTCTGGGCGTCACCGTTTGTGTCCTCATGCGGCTTAGCACTTCTTTGGTAACTTGCATGAGCGCTTCGTCTCGGGCACTCCGAACATCGTCTGATCTTATTCCACTCCAATCGTAATATCCGCGCCCTGACTTCAATCCCAGCTCACCTTTCTCCACCTTCTGCTTAAGAAATTCAAGAGGTTCTTCCCAACCGCTAAGTTTGTTCCACAAATGTTTCGCAATTTTATAGTTTGTGTCTATTCCATTAATGTCACGTTGCTCAAGAGGTCCTGAAACGGTAAACCTTGGAGCCAAACCAAGTGAGACTGCCAAGTCTATATCCTCAGCCTTGGCTACGCCCTCTGCCAGCAAGCAGACAGACTCACGAATCATGGCATGCTGGATCCTGTTCACAATAAAGCCGGGGACATCTTTTTTCACGACGATTGGGATTCGACCCAGTCCCTTCCATATCTCACACGAACGCTTGATCACATCAACTGACGTCTTTTCACCTTTCACCACCTCAACGATGGGAACTATGTGAGCTGGCTGCACAAAATGAGCACCAACAACTCGTTCAGGCGCCTTTGTCGCGGCGGCAAGTTTGCTCACCGGCAGGCCCGACGTGTTGCTCGAGAGTATAGTGTGAGGCTGGGTGACCTCGCCGAGTCTTTTGAAAATGTCTACCTTAACCTCTAGATCTTCGATCACGGACTCAACTACCAGCTCAGCGTCCGCAGCAGCCTCTTCAAGCGAAGTACCAGTTTTAATCCTCTCAATTACTTTGGAAGGTTCTTCTTGCAACAAGCCATGACGGTGAAGGTCAGAGGCGTATCGGTCAATACTTTTAAGAGAATTATCGATAGTCTGTTGTTTTCTGCTCATAAGAAAGGTTTGCTGGCTACCCATTGCCAAAACTAGAGCCAGTTGACCTCCCATAAGTCCAGCTCCAATTACAGCAGTCTTCTGTAACAATCTTATCAATCCGCCCTTCGAGCCGCGTTATAAAAACGACACCTCCCGCCAAATGCGATTTGCCTTAAATATGGCAAGGAGGAAGTCGGAACCAGTGAGCATAGAAAGGTGTATGAAGAAAGATGGCCACGAGTCCTAAACGAAAAGCAGGAACCGCTGCAACAGTTCTGCTTCTGGCGATTTATGTCCTTTACGTCTGGGATAGATTCGTTTACGGTGTTGAGCTTCCGCAAATTATGAAAGCGGTGGGTTTGCAACTTACCGTAGCTGGCTTCTTGGCGTCAGTATTCACTTTAGGACTAGCCATAATGGCAATCCCCGGAGGCTTCATCTCAGCAAAATTCGGAAATCGATGTACCCTCCTACTTGGAACCGTGCTGTTCAGCCTATTCACTGCCCTCACCGCTCTCGCGACAGGTTTCGGAGATACGTTGCTTTACCGAATTGGAAGCGGAGTTGGTGAAGGGCTGTACAACGTTGCGATCTACACCTTCTTAGGAAGTTTAACGCTGAAACGTAGAGGCACTAGTATTGGCGTAGGCGCATCACTCTTCGGGATCGGCGCATTCACCGGCCCCATTATCGCTGCTTACAGCCTTTCGGTGACGGGAGACTGGCGAATCCCATTCTTCGTATTCGGTGGAGTAGGTATCCTGGGAGCAGTGATCGCATACTTCATTGTGAAGCCGTCCGATGTGGATCCAGTGTCACATAAGAAAATGGTTGAGGCTGAAAAGGGCGGCAAGCATGGGCTTGCAGCTTTCAAAGATAAGAGGATAATTCCAGTATCCGTGACAATGCTGGCAGCGGGCTTAGCGCTTTACTCATACATCTCCGTGTACAGCGTCTTTCTTGAAAGAGCCAACAGCATAAGCCTCATTGATGCTGGATTCATCATAGGGTTGTTCGGGATCGGCAATATCCTCGGCGGAGCGCCGATGGGTTACATAGCTGATTTGATTGGACGAAAATGGGCGGTGGGTACTTACGCTCTTTTGGCCGCGATTCTTTCCTTCCTTGTCTTCGGCTTAGGCGGCAGCATAGTCTTGTATGGCATTGTTGGGTTCCTGTACGGAGCTCTTGTGAACGCCCTCTACACAAACTCATACGCAACTATCCAAGAAATAGTGCCACCATCCATGATGGGCGTGGGCACAGGATACGTAGCCACGTTATACTTTCTGATGGCAGCCGTGTCAGGATATTTCATGACTCAAGGAGCAACATTGTATGGCTGGCCCACAGCGGGTATAGCAATCGTCGCATTGCCACTCTTTGTAGCGGCGTTCATAACATTCGGCTTGAGCGGTGGAAGACCAAAGTCAAACAGATGAACAATCCAGCCTGTGCCCACGATTGCTAACTAAATAAAGAAACCCGCGTCTTCCAGAGATAATGAAGAACGCGAAATCATTGTGTGAACGTGTGTTAATTGGCTAGGTGACAAGCAGCCCAATGCCGTGAAGAGATTTCCCGCCAGGCGGGTTCCTCTACTGCGCATTTTGGAATAGCGACGGGGCATCTTGGATGAAATCGGCATCCTGAAGGAGGGTTCGTTGGGTTTGGAATATCGCCGGGTAATACTATTTTCTCCCTCTTTAGTTTGGGGTCGGGTATCGGTATTGCAGAGAATAGGGCTTGAGTATACGGATGGGCTTGTTTGAGGAAGAGAGCTGTTGTAGGCGCTTCCTCGACAATCTTTCCTAGGTACATTACCGCTATTCTGTCGCTGACGTGGTTGATCACGTTCAGGTTGTGTGATATGAATAGGTAAGTAAGTCCAAGTTTCTCTTGTAGATCTTTGAATAGGTTGAGGATTTGAGCCTGCACAGATACGTCGAGAGCTGATGTTGGCTCATCGAGGATGATGAAGCGGGGGTTCAGGCTTAGAGCCCTTGCAACAGCGATCCTCTGCCTCTGACCACCGCTGAACTCGTGGGGGTACCTATTTACATGGTCCGGGTTAAGGCCAACCTCATTTAGGAGTGCCGCTGTTCTTTTACGTCTCTCCTCTGCGGGTCTTATGCCATGAATCTCCATTGGTCTCCCTATGATGTCGCCGACAGTCATTCTTGGGTTAAGAGAGCCGAAGGGGTCTTGGAATACAATCTGCATCTTGGATCTGACAGTCTGTATGGTAGGCTCGTCGAGCGGTCTGCCTTCAAACCGTATCTCTCCCTCGGTAGGCTTGTGGAGAAATAGAATGGTTCTTCCTAGTGTTGATTTCCCACATCCTGATTCGCCAACCAGGCCGAAAGTTTCGCCCTTGTTTATGACCAGGTCCACGTCGTCTACGGCGTGGACCCACTTCTTCGTTCTTCCGGATATGCCGCCCTTTAGAGGAAAGTACTTTTTGAGTCCCTTGGTTTCAACTAACTTGTCCATAATGTTGATCACTTCATGATTAATTGTTGTAAAGGTGGCACGCGACGTAATGCTCTTCGCTCACCTTCATGTATGATGGGTCCTTACTTCTACAAATGTCCATGACATGTGGGCATCTTGGATGGAACTTGCAACCTTGAGGAACATGTATAAGGTCGGGAACTGATCCCGGTATGACTTCTAGCCTCCTAACCCGTTCATGGGGTTTTGGGATCGCACGAAGTAAGCCAACCGTGTATGGATGCTTCGGATCGTCGAAGAGTTCGCTTACGGTCGCAGATTCAACGACTTGGCCTGCGTACATGATCGCCAGTCTGTGACACATCTCTGCTACTATTCCAAGGTCGTGCGTTATCAGTAGAATTGATGAGTTCATCTTCTGTTGCAGTTCCCTCATCAATTGAAGTATCTGCGCCTGTATGGTTACGTCAAGCGCCGTCGTCGGCTCATCTGCAATCAACAGGCTCGGGTCACAGGAGAGCATCATCGCGATCATTGCTCGTTGACGCATGCCTCCGCTCAGTTCGTGAGGGTACTGGGTCATCGTTCTTATGGGCTCGGGCATCCTAACCAAGTTCAGTAGATCGACCGCTTTGCTTAGGATCTCTGATTTTTCCAAGGATTTGTGTATCTTGAGTGGCTCAGTAATTTGCCCGCCAACCGCATACACTGGGTTAAGGCAGGTCATTGGCTCCTGAAATATCATCGCAATTCTAGAACCTCTGATCATCCTCATCTCTTCCTCGGTCTTCCCTAGGAGTTCGTTTCCCTCGAACCAGATCTTTCCGTCCATTATCTTACCGGGGGGCCGTATCAGCCTCATGATGGAGAGAGCGGTGACAGATTTCCCAGATCCAGTCTCGCCTACAAGTCCGTACGTCTCCGCCCTACCAATTTCGAGGTTGACACCGTCCAGAGCTTTCACAATACCACGCGCTGTCTGAAAGTGAACCTTCAAATCTTTCACAACGAGCAGTTTCTCGGTTGTCACTTCCATCATCGCCTACGCTCTATTCCAGCCTGAGCCTTGGGTCTAAAGCGTCTCTCAGTCCGTCTCCAAATAGGTTGAATCCTAGAACCACTAGCATTATGGCTAACCCAGGAAATGTTGCCAAATACGGCGCGACTCTCAGATAGTTTCTCCCGTAACTTGTCATGGAACCCCATTCTGGGGTTGGAGGCTGAACACCCAATCCAAGGAAACTGAGCCCCGCAGCCGTCAAGATGGCTGTGCCTATCCTAAGCGTAGCTTGAACTATTAATGGTGCAAGTGCATTAGGGAGAATGTATTGTAGGATTAATCCCGTCGTGCCTTCGCCAGTTGCTCTCGCCGCTTCTACATACTCGTTCTGCTTGACTGACATCACGGAGGCTCTGGAAATTCTGATGAATTGCGGAATCGAGTATAATCCCACTGCTATTATCAAGTACGAAATTGCAGTTTCAGTCCCTATGACTTGCGCTCCTCCCCGAAGAGCGCTAACGATAGCAAGAGCGAGTAGAATTTCCGGAAAAGCCATCATAATGTCCACACCTCTCATCGCTATGGCGTCTATTGCTCCTCCAAAGTATCCTGAGAGAGTCCCTAACGTTACGCCTATCATCATAGCGATTCCAACCGATACAACGCTAATCACAAAAGAGATACGTGTTCCATAGATTACTCTGCTAAAGATGTCTCTGCCCAGTTCATCGAATCCGAAAGGGTGAGCGAGACTCGGGCTCTGTAACGCCTGATCTAAGTGCATATCGTAGGGGTTATAGGGAGCCAAGAAGGGGCCGAACATGGCCACGAAGACATATCCAATGGCAATGACCGCTCCTAGAAGGGCTGCTTTATTCCTTCTCAGCCGGTGCAACGCCATCGCCATGTGCCCGCCCGTTCTGAACCATCCGCTCTTCAACAACCGTTCACCCTCACTCGAACTTTACCCTCGGATCAAGGTAAGCACATAACAGATCTGTGAGAAGGTTCACAAGCACGAATGACGAGGCAACTAATAGGACGGCGCCCTGGATCATGGGGAAGTCTCTATTGAATATCGAGTCAACCATCAATCTGCCAATTCCCGGCCAGTTGAACACCGTCTCAGTCAGGACAGCTCCACTGAGCAGGTAACCAAACTGCAGTCCCACAATTGTGACAATTGGAATCATGGCGTTCTTGAGCGCATGTCGATAGACGACGTCATCTTCTGTGGCACCCTTCGCCCTAGCCGTTCTAACATAATCTTGACCAAGAACTTCAAGCATACTCGATCGGGTCATTCGTGCGATTATGCCCGTCGAAGCCAGGCCTAGAGTTAGAGCCGGCAAAACTATGTGCTCGATACCGTCCTTACCGCTTGATGGAAAGAGTCCGAGTGTGACTGAGAATAAGAAGATGAACATTAGGCCCATCCAGAATATTGGCATGGATACACCGAACAGTGCGGAAACCATGCTGAGGTGATCGAAGAGAGAGTAGGGCTTGGTGGCAGATACAACGCCAACGGTAACTCCCATCAGTACTGCCAAGATTATTGCTGCAAGGGTGAGTTGTAAGGTTGCAGAGAATCGATGAATGATCTCCGGC
>CAYWMG010000235.1:0-2212 GCA_964459245.1 uncultured Candidatus Bathyarchaeia archaeon | reverse complement strand
CGTACCCACTTGGTCAGCCCGATAATGGCTGCGGCGGCTGCTATTGAAGGGCACTTCGTTGATGTTCGTCATTGGGATACGGGAGGATGAAAACATGGAACCTTTCAAGCACCTTAAAGGAAGAGTTGCACCATTAGACCGGGTGAACGTAGATACCGATCAGATAATCCCCAAACAGTTCCTCAAACTGGTAGAACGAACTGGGTTCGGAAAATTTCTATTCTACGATTGGAGATTTGATCAGGATGGGAGACCGAACCCTAACTTTATTCTAAACGAGCCACGTTACAATGCTGCCAAGATACTGCTTTCCCGCTCCAACTTCGGTTGTGGAAGCTCAAGGGAACATGCCGTCTGGGCACTCTCCGATTACGGTTTCAAGGCTGTAATTGCTTCCTCATATGCTGATATTTTCTATAACAACTCCTTCAAGAATGGCCTTCTTCTAATAACACTTGACGAAGGAACGGTCGATCACCTGTTCAAAGAGGTCGCTAAACCAGAGGGCTGCTCATTAGAGGTCAGCCTGGAAGAACAGACAATTCGTAACGGTGATGAAATCATCAAGTTCGAAATTGACGCGTACCGGAAGAAATGTTTACTGGAAGGACTGGATGATATCGCGTTGACATTGCAGCAGGAGCAGAAGATCAGCGCTTATGAACGGCGATTAAGCCAGTTCCAGCTTGTGACAGGTTAGCAACCTGAGTAGACTGGAAGACTGCAGTCCTAGGTGAGGGTTACTAGACTGCATATGCGTCTGAGCTGTCTTTGCGTTAGCCAATTTGGGGCGTAACAAGTATCTTTTCGGTTATGGTCATTTCCAAGATGCTTGTCTCTTCGCGCTTCTATTAACTGGGTTCTCTTCTAAATATGCTAGCTTGTTAAGAGCATTCATGTAAGCCATAGCACTCGCCATGATTATGTCCTCGTGAGCTCCTTGACCGACCACGATGTTGCCTCTTTCTTCTAGCTGAACGGTTACCTCGCCCTGTGCGTCTGTACCGCCTGTGATTGAGTTCACGGAGTAACTGAGGAATTTGCTCTTGGTCCCCGTGAGGTTCTTGACTGTCTTGAAGATTGCGTCCACGGGTCCATCTCCGAATTCGCTGCCTTTCACTGATGTTCCATTTATTTCGAGCGATATTGTTGCAGCAGGCATGGCCACTGTACCAGAGACTACTGTAAGGCCGGTTAGCTTGTATTTGTCGGCGGCGCGAATTATTGTCTCGGTGACTATTGCCTCGAGGTCTTCATCGAAGATCTCGGTCTTCTTTTCTGACAAGGTCTTGAATCTCTCGAAGGCTCTCTCTCCGTCCTCGTCACTTAGAGCGTAGCCTAGGTCCTTGAGGCGTTGTCTGAATGCGTGTCGGCCAGAGTGTTTTCCTAGAACTAAGGTAGATCTTGTGATGCCGACGGATTCCGGTGTGAGTATCTCATAGGTCATTCTGTGCTTGAGGACACCGTCTTGGTGAATGCCGGATTCATGTGAGAACGCGTTGCGTCCCACGATTGCTTTGTTCGGCTGAACGTTTACGCCAGTGATTTTCGTCAGGAGCCTACTGGCTGGGTATATTTGCTCGCTGTGAATTGATGTCTGAAGGTGAATAAGGTCTTGTCTAGCCTTGATGCCCATGGCGACTTCTTCCAGTGATGCGTTGCCTGCACGTTCGCCTATTCCGTTGATTGTGCATTCGATTTGTCTTGCTCCATTGAGAACTCCTGCTATGGAATTGGCGGTGGCAAGGCCGAGGTCGTTGTGGCAGTGAACGCTGATAACTATGTCCTCAATTCCTGGGACGTTGTCGTGCAGGTACTTGATTAATGATCCGAACTCCCAGGGCATGGAATACCCGACAGTATCGGGTATATTCACTGTGGTTGCTCCCGCCTTTATGACTGCGCCCACGACTTTGCAGAGATAGTTCCGATCGGAGCGTGTTGCGTCCATTGGCGAGAACTCAACATTCTCGGTGAATGATTTCGCGAGTTTTACTGCATCGACCGCCATCTGTAAAACTTCGTCTTTTGTTTTGTTCAGTTGGTGAGTTAGGTGAATGTCAGATGTGGCGACGAAGGTGTGTATTCTTGGTCGAGCCGCATTCTTGACGGCCTCGTATGCGCGCTTGATGTCATCTCTCTTTGTTCTTGCAAGTGCCGCAATCTCGCAACTCCTAATCTCGGTCGCGATTTTTCTTACTGCTTCAAAATC
>CAYWMG010000234.1:0-5535 GCA_964459245.1 uncultured Candidatus Bathyarchaeia archaeon | reverse complement strand
GTGATATTCGGTATGAGCCTGATGGCTCATCCGTCATCCACGTCGGTAAGATCTCACGTATAATGTCCCGCCAAAACGGGATAAAAAGGTATTCACAATCAGCTGTTGGTGCGGCCGCCGGGATTTGAACCCGGGTATCTTCTCGCCGAGGGTGGCGATCAGAAGCGTGGCAGGCGTGCGTCAGCAGATTTCGCTGTTCCCGTCCTAGACCAGACTAGACTACGGCCGCATTAGACTAAACCCGAGTCATAGACGGTATTTAAGATGACACGCTTCAAGTCTAGTGTGGATGACGATTGCTGGAGTGAATAATTAGTCTTTTCCGCTCAGGCCATTCCCATCTTGGCTAGCTTCGGGAAATCGGTTATGTGCTGTACAAGATCTGTTTGGCTGACTATTCCAATGATCTTCTCTCGATCCGTGACTATTAGTCTCTTCACTTGTTTCTCCATCATTCTTCGGGCAGCATCAACAATGCTGGCGGTGGCATCGATAGTTGTTAAAGGTGCAGTCATTACTTCGCCAACAGTTATTTTCGCAGGGTCAACTCCCTCTGCCACAATCTTCTCCATTAAGTCGCGCTCAGTGATTATTCCGAAAGGTAAGCCGTCACGATTTGCGATTAATGATCCTATGCCCTTCTCGACCATCAATCTTGCTGCTTCCTTCACTTTGGACTTGGAATCTACTGAAACTATGGTGCGCATAATTTGACGTATTGATAGTTCAGCGCCCATTACATTCCCACAAGAGTTTATGGTTGATTCAAATTAAAAGATTATCTGGATTTCTGAATCTCATGAATGTGCTCTTAGATTCCTAGCTTAGAACTGCATGACTTTTCGTGCTGGTTTAGGTTCGCTACTGTCAATGTGGGAGCATGGTGCCGAGGGCGGGAATTTCCGGAACTTTGGGTTCCTTTTGAATCCGCGATTAGGTCTACGCTTATTCTGCGTAGTCAACCCGGTCTTCAGCTTCACCCACGATGTCGGGTGCTCTCCCAGGCTGAGCTACCTCGGCGTCCTCGGCATAGAGAGCCTGCAAGCGGCACGCAATTAAGACTTTTTCCTCAGAACGATCATCCTCAATAGTGAACGAAGGTTTTTAGGCGTAAGTAGAGACCACTGCGAAGGTGGGCCGGTAGATCAGCCTGGTATGAGCATCACGCTTGCTAGATGCGACTAAATCGTCCGCTTGGCATGCTTTAATTGCCCGCAATGCGGAAAGATTCGTAATCCCGTATGGTCGCGGGTTCAAATCCCGCCCGGTCCACCAAACATCATGATCATCAGTGAGTTTGAAAAAATTGCATGGAAACAACGACAAGGAGAGGTTACTCGAAGAATTAGGGTTGTCAAGCGGTGAGTCTGCGATGTATCTCCATCTGCTATCTCAACCTGAGGGCGAGACATTAGAAAAAGCTGTTGCAGGCTTCGGATTATCAAAAGCAGTATCGGAAGATTCTTTGAAGTCTCTCGCAGACAAAGGTCTTGTCACAGTATCAAGGAACAGGGTTGAGGCTGTTCAACCGCGTTTGGTTCTTCAGACAATATTGGAACAGCGAAGGAGGTCTTTCGAAAATCAAATTTCGCAGGAAAACTCAGTTGCTTTTGAACTCGAAAAAATCCTGGAACCAATTTATTGGGAGAACAGGAGGGGAATTCGATCCGAAGAAATAATTGAGCCTCTCCGAGACCTTGCTGATATGGAATTACGTACGACACGAATATTGATGAATGCAAGTAAAGAGACGTTTATCTTCGCCGAGACTTTTGGTTGGTATGAGAAAGTTCACGAGGCATTATATCAGGCACATGATCGCGGAGTTAGAATTAGGATACTCATGATAGCAAGCGATGATTCGACTAGGAAGAGAGCTAAGGAGTTGCAAGGGCTAGGTGTCCAAGTTCGACAATCTACGGAGGAATGGTATCCAGTGAGGGGAACACTGGTTGATGATCAAGAGCTTGTTTTTCTTATTTGGGCAACTCGGAAGCGAGATGTACTTCGTCCAATATACTATCGCCCACATTACACTAAGAATGCGGGGCTAATCAGAATATTCCAAGATGCTTTTCGCATTAGATGGGAAACTAGCCGAGAAATCGGACTTTGAAGCCGTGTCAAGGATGATCGGGTTTCCAAAAGTTGAATAGATTTGTTGAAGCCTAATCAATATCCGTTGAACGTCTGCAACCTCAACTGATAGTAAGTGGCCGTCACATTTGCAGTCTGTTGCTCCAGCGTGAAGAATGACTGGTTTGCCCATAAGTTCAGATATTATTAACTTGTTGATTCGACACTCAAATCGTTTCAAAGACTTCAAACATACGGTCTTCTTGATGCTGATCTCTGGCCGTACTGTTAGGAAATCGACATGCCATTTCACCTTCTTACCTTTGCGGTAATGGCGTTCTATCCGTCTCTCAAGTGATACCCCTCCTCGACCCAAGGCTGATCCAGTATAGAGCAAGAATCCCTTCCCGATGCGAACATGGGCAATCCTGCCAATCTTAACTCGAAACGGCTCTTTGCAGACCATGACCAACGTGTAAGTCCCTTTCAAGGCAATCTTCCGAATCACAAATAGGTTGATATGAAGTCTATGCACAATAATTGGGGGCTCTCATGAAAGCACTAGTTCTCGCGGGTGGATTCGCGACTCGACTGCGTCCCATCAGTTACGTCATTCCAAAGTTACTATTTCCAGTTGCAGGCAAGCCGATGATATACTGGACCCTGGACTTGCTCAAACGGTTCCAGGTGGGAGAAGTGATACTCTGTGTAAATTACTTGGCGGATGCTCTTAGGAAAGTGGTTGGTGATGAATATCGAGGCATGCGTATCAAGTACTCGCTCGAAGTATCACCACTTGGCACGGCGGGACCGATAAAACTCGCTTCAAAAATTACTCAATTGCCTCCCACATTCGTTGCCATGAATGGAGACGTAATCACGAACATACAACTACGCGAAATGTTCGAGAAACACAAAGCATCCGGTGCAATAGTCACGGACGCATTATGTGAAGTCCAAGACTCATCAAGGTTTGGAGCTGTTGAAGTTGACTCGGCGTTGCGGATCATACGATTTGTTGAAAAGCCCAACGTGAAAAATCTCAGTCGACTAATCAATGCGGGAATTTATCTAATTGAACGCAGCCTTCTCAAAATGATCCCGTCAGGTCGGAAAGTCTCTCTCGAAAGGGAGATATTTCCGCATCTTGCTAAACGCAGAAAGCTCGCTGGATTCTGCACATCAGGGTACTGGTTTGATATTGGAAACATCTCTGACTATAGAAGAGCGAACTTTGACCTCATGCGGACAATCAGTGGAAAAGCAGTAGTTCGTCAAGGCAAAAGCCTGATCGCTGACAATTCGAAGCTGGCTCCACCTTGCATAATTGGGAGAGACTCGGAAGTGGGCCTAGGAAGCATGTTAGGGCCTAACGTGGTATCTGGGAAGAACGTGCAATTAGGGAGAAACGTGCAAGTGACGAATTCCATTCTCTTCGATGACGTGAAGATTGGAGATGGATCAAGAGTCATCGGAGCAATTGTAGGATCAAATACGTTGATAGGGAAGAGAGCCAGAATTCTGACCGGAGCTATTGTCTCACCAGGAGTTCACGTACACGACGATGTTAGGATAGGAAGAGGGTCAGTCATACACCCATATCGAGAGGTAGCTGAACACGTTAGACCGAGGGCACACCTTATGTGAGGGAAACGTTTCTGGAACAAGAGAAGCTTTTCGGAAAGGCAGAGTTTCTAGAATAAACGGAGAAATTAATAGAGGATAGCTGGGCATTACAAAAACTCAATTGCCCTCTCTAATGATCGTTAACTTGAGCCTCTCACTTTAGAATACGATTAAGAATTACCTTCACAGGATCTTCCATATTATGGACAAATTTACTTGACTTCGCTTGGTAAAACTCTCTGAATTCTTGACTTTTAGAGATTGACACGGCTCGATTGGCAATCCGGCCTGGATCAAGGATTCTCTCCACAAGTCCATACCGCATAAGGGATCTTTCAACGAATGTTTGTTCTCCGGGGTAGTATGAGATAACAGGCACTCCTAGCATCGCAGCCTCAGCCGACATTGTCCCTCCACCGCCAATGAATACAGAAGCCGCTTGAAACAATGATATTGAATCAATTATGTGTTCAGGAACCATAACGCGATTTCCAAATTTTCTCCTAAATTTATCGCCTTGTTCGATATAACGAGGAAGTACGACAATCTGCGTTGCTGTGTCGTTTAAATCAATTATTTTCCCGACAACATCTATTGCCGTAGATAGTTTTGATGCTGACCGATCGATTAAGTACGCGGCAAACTCTTCAGAAGTTCGAACTACCACTACCGGTTTTGATGGATCAAGACCAAGCTCATCTAGGGTCTTTGGATTTTTCTTGTGAGAGTATAACCATGCCATCGGGTCAAGGGCACGATACTTTATGATATCTCGCGCATTAATTCCATAACGTTTCCAGGCGTAAATGGGAATTACCCATGGGGTAAAGAGCTTCTTAGATAACGGGATAGTCAGCCGACAGACCGCCTCTGCGTGAGGAGAATCACTAACACAATAGTGCGGTATTTTGAGTCCGAAAGCTACTCTAGCAGCTTCAGGAGAGGAAAATGAAATCGCAATATCAGGCCCATATGCGTCTACGACTTCTGCAAGTGCTATTACGCGTTTTGAGCTTTCTAGGAGTTTATTCTTGAGTTGGCCACCACCATGACTACCGACGGCAACGCTCTTGAGTCCTCTGAGTTCGAGTAACTCATTTGCCTCTCTATATCTTCTAGTAGTCACAAGTGTCTTGCAACCCTTAGAAATCAGTCTATCATTGAACTTGGAGAAGAAGTTCGCTTGTTTCGGCGTTAGAACATCTAGCCAAACTTTCAACTAGTCAACCCACCAACTCGTTTTGCGTTGCTCCATCTCAAATCAAATGACTCTCGAAAAATTCTGATCAGTCCAGGATTCTTGGTATGATTGGGTGTGTACACTATCGGATTCCAGTGCCGCTCGGTCTCCTCTGCAGCCCAAATTACGAAAATAAGATCTTTGCTATCAACCAGCGTTCCCCTAACCGGGTGCCACGGTTTGCGCGTGTCTCTGATCTGAGCTCCAACGTTTGCCAATTCCCTTAAGTGCTTTTCCACCTGCGTGTTCGTAATCTGCATCAGTATGGCCGCCTTTACGCCTCGATGAAGCGCCTTTAGTAGCTGAGGCTTTACTTTTGGAAGCCACGAAAACAATGCTGTCGAAATCAATATTTCATTTGACGCATTCAGAATATACTCGCTGGTCCTCTTTTCCATAGAGCGCAAATCTTCAAGAGGTTCGAGCAATTCTTCAGCCTTAACTTGTAAGTGACTTTGTACATAGATTGGCTCAACTTGTCGTTGAAGAGATCCTAAAATTTCCTCAACGGATAGAAGGTTTCGCTCAAACGCGGACCGGAGTTGGGTTAGGTAACCTCTCTTGGCCTCGGCTGGAGGAATAGCGTGAAATCT
>CAYWMG010000233.1:0-4811 GCA_964459245.1 uncultured Candidatus Bathyarchaeia archaeon | reverse complement strand
AAGGCATGCTTGCCACGACCTGTCCATTCTTCATTATCTGTGTCAGTAGGGGTTTTCCCCCGGCTGCGGGTTGCTCATCTTCCAATGTGATTAGATCTGCTCTTATTCTCCCATGACTGTAAAAACGATGGACCTGTTTTGCTCCAGGGATAGTCTGCTTCCCGGTGCTTGTTTTCGCGCGGAATGTTATGCTTCCGTTCCGGGTTAGGGATACTAGTTTGTATATCCCTGGAAGAGCAGGGTCATCTCGCGAGGTTACAAGGTCGGTGCCGACTCCGAAGAAGTCGATTGGAGGCCTGCGCGCCGTAAGCTTGTCCAGAACGAATTCATTTAGGTCTCCGCTTACGAAGATTTTTGTATCTTTCAACCCTGCCTCGTCAAGAATCTGCCTGACCTTGCGGCTTAAGGTATATCGGTCGCCGCTGTCCAGGCGAACGAGGGAGGGCTTTACGCCTAAGGATGCTACGGTTCTTGCTGCTTCAAGGGTGTCATAAGTATCCAGTAAGTACGCCGGCGTTGTGGGGAAGGTTTTGCGAAAACGCTCGAAGGCCTCTCTTTCCGAATCATAGGTCATTATGAAAGAATGGGCGACAGTTCCATAGGTTGGAATTCCGTACCTGTAACCCGCCAGCACGTTCGAGGTTCCTATGCATCCTCCTATGTAACTCGCTCTAGCAGCAAGTAATGCAGATTGAGGCCCATGAGCTCTCCTCCCTCCGAATTCGACCACGCCACGCCCTCTCGCACTCAGCACGACTCTTGATGCTTTCGTTGCAATCAACGTCTCAAAGTTGATTACGGATAGGAGGTAAGTTTCGATAACTTGAGCTTCTATAATTGGAGCAGTAACTCGAATTATAGGCTCGTTCGTGAAGAAGACAGTGCCTTCAGGCATGGCCCAAAGATCTCCGCTAAATCTGAATCGAGCGAGATACTCGAAGAAGCTACTGCTCACATCCTTGAAGTTAGGGTGACGTTTAAGGAAATCAATTTGTTTTTCCTCGAATCGGAGCTTCTTCAGATATTCAATAACTTGCTGTAATCCTGCGGTGATTAGGTAAGACCGATTTTTTGGGTAGTGCCTGACGAAGAGCTCGAAGGTTCCAGATGCTTCCTCGTGATTATCAAAGTATGCAGCAGCCATTGTAAGCTCGTAGAGGTCAGTTGACAGTGCCAACTCACAATCGTCCATGATTGCACACATTCCTTACCTAGGTTTAAGGCTCTTCGGAAGGATATGCTGTTGCGCAGCGGGGTGCATCATGATTTGATCTGCTGAAAGACTTAAATCGTATTTTGTTACTCGACCGATCTAGAGTTAGCCTGAAAAGGGCGAGTTGCATGATGAAATATCGCTCACCGCAGAGTTCAACATTTCCGTATAGAGGACAGAAGTTCTCAAGTGGGTGTCTTTCATGTAAGGATTTTTCAGGTTGTTGCGGAAGTCAGGTGACGAATGAGTTTGACGGAGGAACGCCTACCAAGAAGGCGAGTCTGTCGAGACGAGATTTCCTGAAAATAATGGGTGGCGTATCCGCAGCTCTTGCAGCCGCTCCTTTGTTAGATGCGAAGCAATATCTTATTCCACCCGTTCCCAGCACGTTCCAACCTTTGCTCATTGCTAAGAAAACTGATGTTCCGGTCAATGGGTCAATGGTCTTCTGGTTTCCGTTTACCACTGATCCGACGTACACGAATATGCTGATTCATCTTCCACCGGATCTTGCTAGCAAAGCCGGCCAGGAATTTGTCGCTTACAACCGAACCTGCATACACTTGCAGTGTCTAGTCTCTTTTCTCTCTGGATCTGGGATTATAGGGTGCCCATGTCATGGAAGCATTTATCGGCCAACGGACGGATGGCCGATCGGAGGGCCCGCAGCCCAGATTGGTCGGTACCTGCCAAACGTGCAATTGAAGATTGACGGCGACAATATCTATGCGGTGAACATCAACATAGATGATGTAGGTTATGGGAACACAACGGCCCCAAAGTGGGGCAAGTGAACCTCAAACTGGATGATACATGATATGACAACACAACGGTCACCTCCAAGTAAAGAAAAAAGTCCAGTCCAACTTTTAATCGACTGGCTGAACCAGCGGCTGGAACGCACAATATTTATGGGTTTAAAATTCACTCTGCCGAGAAAATTTGTGAGCCCTCTAGGATTTCTAGGGTTCTTGACCGCCTCCGTCTTTGCATTACTTGGAATTTCAGGCGCATTGTTGATGCTCTACTATAGCCCATACGTCTTCTTCAATACTGTAACTGGTGCAGTTTCATCTCCGTACGACAGCGTGAGCACAATTAATAATTCTCTAGCGTTCGGATCTGCATTACGTAATATTCACTATCACGCATCTAACGCGATGGTGCTTCTGGCTGTCGCCCACATGTTTTATCAATACTTCTCCGGCCGCTACAAACTCCGATACGAAGTCCTCTGGGTTACGGGTATTATTATTGGCATTCTGACCATAATTGAGGCGTACACTGGATACGATCTCGTACTCAACGTGCGAGGAATGCTTGCGATAAACATTGGTAGAGCCCTCGCTAGAAGCACTCCAGTTATGGGACCCGAAGCATTTCGACTGATGGCAGGGACTGGGCTTGCTGATTTAATTCTTCGATTTTACTCAATTCATGTGTTCATTTTCCCGATGATTATGATTCTGATAATGATGGTTCACTTTCCTCGCTATCTAGTATTGGATATTCCAGTTGTCTCGATGGTTTCAGGTATCATAATGGTCGTGGGAGGGTTATTCCCAGTAGAGCTTGGTGCGAAATTCATCCCAACCGCCGAGGCGGGCATAACAATGCCGGAATGGTACTTGACGGGGATGTACGCGATAATCCGCACGGGAATTGATAAGTTCTTAGCGGGCGCAGTCATCCCAATGATTTTTGTCGTAGTATTCCTAGTTGTCCCATTCCTTGACACTAACAGGAAGCTCTCCATTAGAGATCGACCGTTCTTCACAGCGATGGGCGTTGCCGGTTTAGGCCAGATCGCCTTGACTACGGTATGGGGTTTCAGAGCGAACGACCTCTTCAATCCACTAAACGACATTTCACAACTTGAGATTGATCCCCTCATCTTCTTCGGAGCAGTCATATTCGTTGGAGCAGCTGCCTATGCAGCCACCTACTTGTGGTTCAAAGCAACGGCTCCACTACCAGGATCCCGCCCAATGCACAGGAGAAAAGAATTTCCGCTCTACAACATGTCATCCAACGAATGGCGAGCAGTGGTGCTTTCACTGTTGGGTTTCCTAGTTTTGTTCGACATCTATTCTTCGCAAGCATTCTTGCAAGGTTTCAAGAACATACTCCTGTTGCAAATTGGTGTAGGATTAATCTCGTTCGGCGTCTTGATTCATCTATACAGAATTGGGGCTGACATGAAGTAAAGGTGAGAAACTTGTCACAGCAACGAACGATTCAGGGGCCATGGGTGGGAGCAACCGCGATTCTCCTACTATTGTTGGTAGGCACTGGGATGTTTTATTACCAATTCTCCGTTCTTCCTGCAGAGATGGGCCCGCCGCATGTTCCTCAGAACATCACAATCAATATTGTAGCTCAGCAATGGGCGTTCATGCTCAATGGAACAATCGATACGCGTTCAACCCCTATCGTGGTACATGTTGGCGATAACGTCACGTTTCATGTTCATGCAATCTTCCAACAGGACCCTTCATTCAACCAGCACGGTTTCTTTATTGAAGGCCTTATGGATGTCCCAATGACGGTACCGGCAACAAATGATGTAGTTGTAAATATTGTCCCAACTCAACCTGGAGAATATACGATCATTTGCACAATCTACTGTGGGACTGGCCATCCAGACATGCATGGCCTTTTAGAGGTCTTGCAGTAAACAAACTTGCGAGTGGCACGTAAGATTTGCAGGTGTCCATATCAGACTCTGTTAGGAATTATGTGGAAGTAACGAAGCCTCCAATAGTTCTGTTGCTAGCATTCACATCAATCGCGACGATGATTGTTGCTTGGAACAGAACCCTAATTCAATTTAGCCCATGGACGTTTATGGTTGCATTTGCCGCCATCACTGCTTCGAGTGCAGGCTGTGATACTCTTACATCCTATATTGATCGAGATATAGATTCGGTGATGAAGAGAACAAAGCATCGACCGATTCCTAGCGGGCGCATCAGAGCTAACCGGGCCCTAGCGTGGGGGCTCCTACTATCAGGAATTGGAATAGTTCTAGCCTTCTCAATCAATCTTCTATCTTGCCTATGGATCTGCCTAGGAGTTTTGGATAACGTAGTCGTCTACAGTCTTCTGTTAAAGAGGCGGAGTCCCACCAACATAATTCTAGGAGGCATAAGCGGAGGGCTCCCGGTAATGTTCGGCTGGAGCGCCGTGGCGAACAATGTTACGCTACTTCCAATACTGCTTGCTGCACTTGTCGTACTCTGGATTCCGGGTCACATATGGAGTCTCGCCATCTTTACAAGAGAAGACTATTCGCGCGCCCGCGTCCCAATGTTACCCGTTGTTACGAAGTTGAAGACGGCGCTTAGATGCATTGTCTCTACAATTGTGTTGATGGTTCCCTTCTCGTTATGGATTTTCTTTGAAGGGGATTTTGGGTTAATTTACTTGGGCACTGCGCTAGCCTTCGGCGTCCTAGTCCTGTACATCAACGTTAAACTCTTCTTGCATCCGTCCGACAAGCTGGCTTATTCCGCGTTTAAAGTATCAAGTCCCTACTTGTTTGCACTCTTTCTCGCCATGATTATTGACGGTTTTGTGAAGTTAGCCGTTTAGTGGG
>CAYWMG010000232.1:0-2416 GCA_964459245.1 uncultured Candidatus Bathyarchaeia archaeon | reverse complement strand
GAGACAAACTTACGTCATGATCAATTATCAAGTGATGAGAATTTGGTAGTAGATGTTCAGTTTAGTCTTCCGAAGGCGAGTTATGCGACGACGATCTTGAGAGAGTTTATGAAAACAGATCCACTGAACTATTGACCGAACGACTCATCTGAACTGCTCATTAGATCCCGGACCGTGTGACGAGTCTTTGCGACGGCGAGTAATTGAGCGAACTGCTTGATCCATAAGGGGTAGAAGAATAGTTTACCGTAGAAGAATTCTGCGAAGACAAGATTATCGATAAGGCTGAGAGTTCTTCGTACCCTCTCAAATCCGTAGACGGTCGACAGTCTGTCCACCTTTTCAAGTGTTGGCAAACACAAGAATTCTGATGCAATAATAAGGTAGAATTCTATCGGTTCGCTGCCTCTTGATCTTCGTTCACTAAGTTTCTGTAAAACCACTCGCTTGAACACTCGTGACTGTCTCAAGCGTTCTTCAAGAGAGCAATTTTCGAATCGTACCAATTGAACTTCAAGCCTTAAACTTGGATTGTTCACATTTCTGAATTAGTGCATGACTGCTGAAGAACTTACTCAACCCACTATCCCATTCTTGCCGTGTTATTGATTAGAGTCAGGAGTATTCTCCACTCCTAGAATGGCCATGCAGAAGAGTATACATTCATTTATGCATACAGATCCTTATCAGACACCGTCGCCTATTCTTACACGGTTAAACACATGATGGATGACCAACTCCTGGATGAGAATGAACGGAGGATTAAGCTACGCTTCCAAAATTAGAAGAAAACGCCGCGAGGAAGAATTTGAATAAGAAAGTTCATTGTGAACACGAGTATGCTGAAAAAACCTGGATATGCGGTAAATGTGGCTACCAGATCGCCTCTGACCTTCTCGGAAAGGTTGGTGAGACTGGTTGGGGAAAAATAAGGGGAACAACCGTATAATCACACCCCTATGAGAACCGTGGCTGCCAAAAACGTAAACACTTGTTCCGACCGTTTTTAGATTACGCACATCCAATTGCACTGAACAAAAGTTAGGCAGGAGCAGTAAGAGTAAGAGCGAACGTTCGCCAAAACGACGCGTTCGTCGGTTGATTGATCTTCCATCATCACCGTGCTCGTCTTGATCTTAGGTAGAGCGCTCCGATGACTGCCATAATGATCACTGGAAGCGCATAACTAATCACGAAAAATGAGGAGTTGACTTCTAGTTGAGTAGTAGAGGTCGACTGTAGTTGGTTGTTGGTGGTTACGTGATGGGTTGTATCTAGTGCCCTGCTGGTAGTTTTGGCAGGCTGGTTTGGTGGGAATAGATCGTGGTTTGGCCAGGAGGTAACTGCTTTCCTTGCGTCCCAGAGTGAATTATCTAGGTCAGTAAATGTTGGATCGCTATTTGATGTGCGCGTGTTGAACAATGCTGCCCATATTATACCGTCCGATGCTCTCACCACGATGGTCATGGTACCAGGGAGACTACCAGTGTGCCACCAGTTCGATTCAGTCTTAGTGACTGGCCGCACCAACCAACCTAACCCGTACCAGTCATCCGATCCAACCCACAATGGGGGTGGTGGGTGTGAAAGCATCTCCTGAACCATAGCAGGACTCAGGAGGCTAGGAGGTTTCGCTCCGTCAACGGATGCTGCAAATCGCACTATGTCTACGGCTGATGCTATCCAGGCTCCATGGGAATCCATATCCTCCAAATAGAACCCACCATATGGTTCGGGCACCCGTCTCGAAATATTTGGGAATACAGATTGAACGAGTTCTGCACCTGGATAATCGTAGTAGTGAACTTCACCAGGCGCAGCGAACGCGAGTTGAGTATGACCGATGCGCATATCATCTAATCCTACCTGCATGAGAATGTGCTCTCGTACATAGTTCGCGTACCGTTGACCAGTCACCTTCTCAATAACGCGTCCAAGGACTAAGTAACCGAAATTTGAATACGCATATTGAGTGCCGGGAGCAAATTGAAGCGGTTGAGTGAGCATGTACTGTATTATTGAGTCAATGGATGGGGGAGCGTTCGTTCCCACAGCCTGCGCTATGGTGTATGGAATAAACATGGGATCAAACGTCTTGTCACGATTCCATCCTCCAGAATGTTCAAGCAGCTCCCGAATCGTGATGTTAAAAATTCTCTGATCCTGAACCTTGGCCCCTTTCGGAGGTTGAAAGTTAAGCATCGGGAACGCTTTATCATCCAACTTTAGTCGCTGTTCCTCAACCAGTTTGAGAATCGTGACTGCTGTGAATTGCTTGGACAGGCTAGCTATACGGAATAGTGAATACGGCTGCACAGGGGAATTCGAGTCAGTATCGGCATATCCGTAACCGCGCGCGAAGACCAAGCGTCCGTCCTTCGCGACCGCAACCGCTCCTCCAGGAATACTATACTTG
>CAYWMG010000231.1:0-8341 GCA_964459245.1 uncultured Candidatus Bathyarchaeia archaeon | reverse complement strand
GAAGACTTATCACCCCCTTCCGAAGTGAACTCCAACAAGAAATAGAGAATCTAACTTGCAGCTTCAAAGAAGGATTGATGGACCCCGCCCGTAGAGACGCCTTTGACTCCATCAGACGGGCCTGGACTGCAGAACAAGGCGCAATGAGTTACGCGAAGGTACCGTCAACACTGGAGATCATGCTTCTGACGGCAGCCGTTGATAATCGAAAGACGATTGAAGATTTACAGGATGAAATTGCACTCATCCGTTCACAGCTGGAGAGAACAAGATCTGAACTTTCCGAAGCAAAGATAGCAATCAAAACGCTGCCTCGCGCCTCGGAATAAAAATTAATGGATGGGTCTATGATGCTTGCTCGAAGAACAATCAGCTAACACTCTGGATAAAGACCGAGGATGAACCCTTCAACTTCGACTTGGTCCCAATAGAGATCTACGCTACTCCGCAAACGCAACGTTAACGAACTATCCGAAATCATCTCACGCCATCTGCTAGTAGAATCAACCACAATCTGCCTGCGCTATCTAAGAACCGATGATAAAGAAGTTAAGAGTTATTAAAATTGAAACACGCATCTATCGTGCAACGGAAACTCGCACAACTACCATCATCAGATGAGACCAGAGAAGCGTACACTTACTATTGTATGCTCTGCGAAGGGATCCTAGCTTTATCTAAACGCAAGATAAACCCGTGTAAAATCACACTAGTTTTTGGTAATAAATGTCCCAACTGTGGGTTTACACTACAGAAGGTCTTGAGATGCGAAATAGCCAAGATTCCGGTAGATGCTGGGCAAGTGACGCACCCCCAAATTGAAGCCACAAACATTCTATTCGAACCCGATCAACATCATGATGAACCCCAAATTGGCACAGCTGACAAAATTCAAACAGGTTCAGAATTAAACCTGACAGGCATAGACCAACTTGATAGAACTATCAAACTCCGACTAGGGCAGTTTGTCGTATTTCATGGAAAACCAGCGAAAACACTAGCATCACTAATTTGCGTCAGAACAACTCTCCCTGAACCGCACGGCCTTGATAGTGCCATCATATTCCTAGACAGTGGAAACATGTTTGATGCTTATGCAATTTCAGATTACGCTCTACGTCACCAACTGAGCCCTGAGAAAACACTTGCCCGCATTCACCTCAGTAGAGCTTTCACCTATCATCAACTCAGCACACTCATCAATGAAAGACTAAAACCCGCAATTAGCCTATTCAACGCCAAGTTGGTGGTCGTCTCCGATATTACAACACTTTACTGCGACCCTGACGTGACTAAACAAAACAAGCAAGAATCACTCGACGTTTTCAGACGTGACGTAAGGGTTCTAAGCGCATTAGCGGAAAAGAATAGAACGTTAATAATTGCGACGAATCTTCATCTAAGAAATAGTCGAATGGACGCAACCCTACTTCAAACGGCGTCCATCTCAGCAAAACTGGATGCCCACGGCACATTCACTCAACTCACACTGGCCAGGCATCCTTTCACTTCGCAAATTAAAACTAGAATATTCCATGACAGACAAACGCTGGAGAGTTACATCTGATGGGGCGTACTATACCTTCATGGAGAATAATTGTTGAAGATGAAGTAGAGAAGTTGAAGAAATTCAGAAACTCATTACGTTTGGAGGATAAACTCATCTTCGAAGATTTATTGAATCAATGCAAACTGTATGCGTCAGCCGCAAGTGCCTTGGCGTCGCCGATTAAAGAGATACCATTGATCCTATCCATTCTCTTCGCTCATCACAAGAAATTGATAGAACTAGAAAAACGACTGAACGAAAAGACACTGTAGCTTAGACAGCTAGAATGAACGAGTTACTTTCATAAGACCAGTTCATGAAATCAAGTCGTAGTATAGTCTACGGTTAGTCTTCCCTTTGTTTTCCAACTTAATCAAACGAATCTGCCCGACCTCCTCAAGTTGAGCTACATGTTGCCCTCCGTCTGCCTGCTTGTCAATTCCCTCAATCTCAACTATTCTAAGCTGTGCTTCACTTGGAGGTGCCGCCTCAGCAAGTTTCACCATCTCAGGTAACTTGAGCGCTTCATCTCGAGGCAAGAAGTAGGTCTTCACAGGAGCACCCTTTTTGATGAGTTGATTCGCCTCGTCTACGAATCCCTCTATCATCGAACGATCAAAGGATTCCAAGTTGAAGTCCATCCTAGACTTGTCAACCTCAATCTGATTGCCGGTAATTCTACAGTTCGCCTTAGAGAAGAATATTGAACTAAGCAAGTGGCCGGCGGTGTGCATACGCATAAGTGAATAGCGCCTGTTCCAATCGATCCTTCCTCGAATCGCATCACCAACCGCAAAGCTGGGAGGCGAATTAACTTTGTGCGTTATTGTGTCCGCATTTTTCGCTGTCTCAGTCACCAGTAGATCATTAATCGTCCCGGTATCACATGCGACACCTCCACCTCTGGGGTAGAAGAGAGTCTGATCCAAGATCACTCTGTCCTCTTCGATGCTTACTACCTTGGCGGAGAATTCTTTTTCGTAAGGTTGTTCCCAGTAGAGTTTTCTTGTCATGGCTTACCCGCCTTCAAGATTTCGTATCTTCCCATATATCTTCTTGGAGAGGAAGGTTCCCGTCAGCATTAACCCTCGGCATGCAATAACGTCTTCTTATTGATCTCCACACTTCCGAATTCTGTCCGTAGCAGCTACCTATCATTAAGTGGCATGGAGAGACTTTGAAGTTACTTGGCTTTTTGATTTGGCACTGCTTTGGTAGACGCGTCCGATCGTTTCGAGAGCTGGGTAGAGTTTCTCTTCTGGCACAGAGACCGTGGTAAGCCTAATCCAGTTGCGGGCGTTTTCACCTAGGAATCCGCCAGGCAAGGTGACTATTCCATAATCTTCGATGAGTCGCTTGGCAAACTGTACCGAGTCACATCCCACGTTGGCGAATACGTAAATTGTTCCTTCTGGTTTAGTGCATTCGACTCCGAAAGATCTCAGAACTTCAGTTGTCTTTCTGCTGGTTCGTTTGATTGTGTCACGCCATGTGTCTATGCGTGGTTCAAATTCCCTGCTCAGCCCGTACGCCGCAGCATATTGGATGAAGGGAGGTGTGCAACACCAATCTTTGCCCACCTTGCGTCGCAGAGTCTCAACGAGGTGTTTGTCTGAGGATATCAAGTAACCCATTCTCCAGCCCGCCATCCGGTGTGACTTGGAGAAGCTTCCTACCACGATAGTTCTGGCAACTATCTCATCGTATAGGAGTAGGGGTTTGAAGTCGCAGTCCCAATATAGGTGGTCGTAGGAGAAATCGGTAATGATCGGCGCCTCTGTCTCGGAGACAGCCGATATTATCGCCTGCCTACTCTTCTCATCCAGCACGCTTGAGGTTGGATTATTTGGGTCATTTACGATGAAGAGATCTGTTCCTTTGCCTGAGAATTCTGGAATTCTCCAACTCTCTTCAGAATATTCCATTGGAATGTAATTCTGAAACGCAAGAGTTTCGCCAACCTGCGAGAAATATGGATCCCAGGCTGGGGTAACTATTCGTGCCGTTCGTTCTGGTTGAAGGAGCGCATCAATAGTCTGGTTTAGAAGCCCCGTTGTTGGGCCTGCAATTATCCAATCCTTTTCTATGCTTACGCCGTACTTCCGCTTCCAATAGTCAACGAGAGCATCAGCGAATTCCGGGATGCATGATCCTATCGCTTCGTATCCAGTTCGACCTGCAAGAAGAGCTTCATGTGCTTTACCTATGATTAGGGCATCGGTGTTCTGCCACATATTTCCTATGTGAAGTCTGGTCACCGACTGTTTCCGTGCGTAAATCGACTGCGTTAAGTTATCAATTTCGAGTATTTCTGACTTCCGAACGTTCCTTGCTCTCTCAGAAAGATTCATGACAGGGTTAAGTTTCATCTACTGCTAGATCCTGGCCACAATATTTCTGCAAGCATTATAATTATGCTTTGGCTTAACGCGATTCTGAGAAGCGTTACCGCTAGAATTACTCAGTTTATGCCTATCATGAGTTACCTCTTATAGGTCGATTAAATTTCCCAGAGGATCGCGATCGCTTACTGCCTCGACTGCATCGCTTGAATTTTCTCGGTCAGACTCATGGGTATCTCTGACAGTAATAGCAATACCATGTTCGATATTGTTCTATGAATGACATGGGTTTTCCGCACGTTGGACAGTACCCCACCTGTTGCTGGATTAGTGGAGCACGAGGTCTTCGTTTGATGAATAAAATCAACAACACCAAGACCACTCCAGAGAATAGGACAATGATTAACCACCATGGGAAAGAAGGTGGGCACGCGGCAACCTGTACGCTAAGAGAACTTTGCCTAACTAGGTTCCCGCTTGTTCCCGTGATTTTCATCACATACGTTCCTGGGCTTATTTTTGGAGTTACAGAGCAATCGATTCTAATGGTCGCTTGCACCGTAACAGTTCCGTTCGAAGGCGGCGTAACAGAGTTTTGAGAAAGTGTTACATTCATACCATTCGGGGGCCCATTAGACGCACCGGTCTGTAGCAAACTGAGAGTGACGGGACTGTTGAAGGCGTTGATAGAATGAATTGTTACGTTTACAACTTGTGAGGATTGTGCAGACACGTTCGTAGAGTTCGGGTTAACTGAAATCCAAAAGTTTGGTTTCAAGCAGATCAGAGTACCCGTCGATGTGTGGGTGACACCACCGCCATTTCCAATTATGCTGAAGGTATAGGTTCCTAATTGAACGCACTGCAACGTCAATACTGAACTGAACGGAGTATTGCCTGAAACGGGATTCAGATTCGCTATGATACTTGCAGAAGAGGATGTGGTCAACTGAACATTGGCTGGCCTGCCACAGAATAAACCAACATTTACCGTGTAGATTGCTGAGTTTCCTGGAGTGACACCTAGGGTGATGCTTTGAGTGGGCAAGGATCCGGGTAAGGTGAAATCTGGCATCAGCGAAACGCTAACGGTTCCGACGTTTCCTACGTTATCCTGTGCAGTAACACTAACGCAATAATTGTTTTGGTCTGCATACTGGTGGGTACGAATCTCACTGACCTGACTCTGAGTTGAGAAGGGAACATCAAGCGTTCTCCCATCTCCAAAGTCCCAGTGCAGACTCGTTATCCAAAGTCCACTGGATGTCTTTGCAGCCACGTTAAACGAATAGGCGGGGGGATACAAGATGGTCAATTGGGGAAGAGAATCAAACCAAACCTGCACCACTTGACTGTTGGCTGGGTGATTTGTGATCCTGTTGCTTGGGACACCATAACCCTGAGCTGGAGAGAGGGATAAAACGATTATAAGTATCAACAGGGCTGCGGAAGACATGCCTTTCAATTACGTACCCTCGACGAATGTCAAGAGTGTATCCTCTTAACAGTGAAGTTAAGCCATATTTACGTAAGCCAGTCCATAATTGACGGTGACGGACAGGTTTTTGATTCCGCCATGAACCAACTGCCACATTAGTGTTCATAGACTCATAAAGCGCTCTCTGTGGGGCCTCAAACCCAATTGGCCACTCATATGAGCTCCATCCCTGCCACTTGCTAGAACTCTCTGCAGGATGCAACAAATCAGGATCAAGCATGGTTTCCGGAAAAAGCTGTGGGTCAACTCGGAAAGGTTATGGTTGCCGGAACGGAGCGTAGGAGTTGCGGTTTCAGCAGAAAATCCATCGATTCAACGGTTGGTGGGCGCCGAGGGGTGCGATTAGAAATTGCTAAATCCATGCCTATTTGGAAGAGAGGTCACGGGTTCAAACCCCACCCGGACTCAATATGATGCAGGCGAAAACTTCATGATTCTCATGCATCGTGGTATTGTCCAAATCACGAAATCGCACATCAAGGAAGTAATTTCCGATTCAAGGTATTTGTTATGACCTATTGTAATCCAAACGTGGAAAGAATGCCGCTAAAAGAGCTCAGAAGCTTGCAAGAAAAGAACCTGAAATACATCGTCTCATATGCGTATACACACTCCGAATTTCATAGGAAGCGATTCGAAGAAGCAGGTTTAGAACCTGGAAGCGTAAACTCATTAGAGGATCTTCGAAAGGTTCCCTATACGATGAAGAAGGACTTCAGAGACACATATCCTACTGGAATGTTTTGCGTTCCGAGAAACCAAATTGTTCGATATCACGCCTCAAGTGGCACAACTGGAAAACCCACTTTGGTTGCATACACGAGTAACGATGTAAAGGAATGGAGCACATCACTTGCGCGAGGTTTGACTTCTCTTGGAATTGGAAGAGGAGATGTACTCCAAAACAGTTACGGATATGGATTATTCACGGGAGGGCTTGGATTTCACTACGCTGGAGAAATGGTGGGCGCAGTCGTTTTACCAACAGGGGCGGGGGCAACAGAACGCCAACTCGAGTTTCTGCAGGACTTGGGAACGACAGTAATCAGTTGTACACCGTCCTACTTCCTCTACTTATGCGAGACCGCAAAAGGAATGGGTATTGCTCTGGGAGAGACGAAGCTGAAGAAGGGAGTGTTTGGGGCCGAACCGTGGTCAGAGAATATGAGGAAGAGAATAGAGGAGAACGGAGTAAAGGCCTACGACGTGTACGGAACTTCGGAACTCAGCGGGCCGCTCTTTACTGAATGTACCTACCAAGAGGGAATGCACGCTTGGGCTGATCAATTCTTGGTTGAAGTAGTTGACCCCAAAACGGGTGAATCTGTCGGGGATGGGGAACGTGGAGAACTTGTCTTCACAACTCTCAAGAAAGAAGCGTTACCGCTCATCAGATATCGTACTGGAGATCTGGCCGTTCTTAACAGCGAGGTCTGTAAATGCGGTCGGAGCCACCCGAGGATAATGAGGATACAGGGTAGAGTTGATGATATGTTGATCATTAGAGGGATCAATGTATTCCCCAGTCAAGTGGAATCAGCGCTCATGCGGATACCTGAACTTGGAGAAAACTACGAACTCATTGTTGATAGGGTTCACGAACTCGATACTATGACGGTGAGAGTTGAAACTAAAAAGGGGATATCCAATGACAGGGCTACCGCTCTTCCCGCTTTAGAGAGAAAGATCATCCACACGTTGAGAAATTTCCTCGGCGTAGATGTGAGAGTGGAGATTGTGGAACCCCAGACTATCGCTCGTTCCGTAGGTAAAGCGAAGAGGGTAATTGACAAAAGGAAGATATAACCGTCGAGGGACGAGATACATCTTTTTCAAAAGTCAATATTATTAATTCCAGATAGGAAAGAGGTTACTACCTACTTGATTAACCTATAGTGTAGTTGCTGCTTATTCTCAATTTTTCTCTCTTCCTAATTCGAAAGCTCTCAAATTCACATCCAGGTATTTCTTAGGTGATCTGTCAGCAATTGCCTTCTTCAGCGTCTCTGGTTTGACCGGAATGCCCTTTAGGGCTGATATGAATCCTAGTATCGCCGAGTTTTGAGTTGCTGGATTCCCCGTTTTTGTGGCTATGTACGTTGCATCGATAACCATAACCTTCTCCGATACTCTTGAAATTTCCTTCAAGATTCTATCCTCTGCGGGATACTTCACGCCCAGATACGCGGATGTGGGGACTATCGCTATTTTATTCAATATTATCAGCGTCTCGCGGTTTGCATACTTAAGCGACCTCAATACTTCCAGTGGTTCAAATCCAACTATGAGATCTGCACTACCTTCCAAGATGGTGGGGGAGTGAACGTTGCTACCAATGCGAACATGGCATGTCACGGAACCTCCTCTCTGTGCCATCCCATGAATCTCAGCAACTCTTACGTTGAGGTCGTCGGTGAGCGCTGCTCCACCAAGAACTTCCGAAAGAAATAGAACGCCCTGCCCGCCCACTCCAACAACCAAAATATTGTACTCGTCCAAGGTTTACTCTACTCGCTCGATGGCCCCGAAGGGGCACACTTCGATGCAGAATCCACATCCATTGCATAGAATCTTGTCTATCTTTGCTTTTTCTTCCTCAATGCAGAAAGCTGGACATCCAAAGTAATCATTTCTCACGCATAAGAGGCATCTGTTACATTTGGAATCCACAACAACGTACTGTTCTCTTCTTCCATATTTCTTCTCGAGGAGGCTGCATTGATGCCTAAGGACCACGACGCTTGGACCGGAGAAAGAGGTAGCTTCCTTAAGGATCTGCTTAGTTTCAGCAACACTGTTGGGATCGACGACCTTGACAAACTCCACTCCGCACCCTCTTGCCACGTCCTCAATAGCCACGTGCCTACCACGGGCATTGGGATCAGGAGAACCAGGATGAGGCTGAAAACCGGTCATCGCCGTCGTCATGTTATCCAAGACGACTACAACTAT
>CAYWMG010000230.1:0-7084 GCA_964459245.1 uncultured Candidatus Bathyarchaeia archaeon | reverse complement strand
ATCTTCCCTTTCAAGCAGTAGTTTCCTAGTTGAAGGCTGTAACCGAATTGCACGAAGGCACCATTGGCTAGGCTTGTGCCTACCCAAAAATAGTCCATCTCACCCTCTTGAGCATGGTAGATGTTCGTTCGGATAGCCACGCTCACACCAGTACTGCCATCGGATGACTGATCAGCACTCGCCCCAACTTGAAGCGCACTCGATGCGTAAACTTGGGCGGTTGGGATTATGATGACGATCATCATCAACCAAGGAAGAAAAACCGTGGAACGTCTCATAGAGATTGAACGCCCAGCCTAGATGAATTAGCATTTGCGACAGAATCAAGGCAAGCGTGAACTAACCTTTGATCACAAGTTCCTGTCTTTAGTTAATTCGAACAGGGCTTTGGGAACATCCCCCAGAAGGAGAAGACACATCTCCATCTCTTAACCTCACATTTGAGGAAACATCTTATTTGGGCCTCTTTCTCAATGTTGGTTGAGCCGACTTAATTGTTGGATTCTGTTTCGTTCATTGGCGGAGGGGTGATGGGTGAGGCCATGATCCAGGGGCTTCTGTCAAAGAAGCTGCTAAGTCCTGAGAGCATAACGGTAGCTGAACCACGTCTAGAGAGACAACGAGATTTGCAACAGAAGCATCACGTTAGAGTATCCGCGGATAATAGGCAGGCCGCTAAGGTGGGTAAGACGATCGTTTTGGCGGTGAAGCCACAAGACTTGGAAAGCGTATTGTCGGAACTGAAAGGAACCCTGAGACCTGAACAGATGGTCATTTCGATTGTTGCTGGAGCCAGAATCAACACGATTAGTAAACAGCTTGGACATGACACGGTCGTCAGAGTAATGCCTAACACACCTGCACAGATCGGGGAGGGCATTAGCGTTTGGACATCCACGCCCAGCATGAGTAAAGATCAAATCGATCAAACAAAGGCGTTACTTCGAGCATTGGGCAAGGAAGTCTACGTGAAAGAGGAGAAGTTCTTAGACATGGCTACTGCTGTCAGTGGAACAGGCCCCACCTATGTTTTCCTCGTCATGGAAGCCATGATTGATGCAGCTGTCCATCTTGGGTTTCCACGACATACGGCGTATGAATTAGTCACGGAGACAATCAAAGGTTCCATCATGTTCGCTATGAGATCTGGAAATCATCCTGCAGAACTACGTAACATGGTGACCTCACCTGGAGGAACAAGCGCGGAAGCTCTCTACCAGTTGGAAAAAGGCAGTCTGAGAACGGTTCTGTCGAAAGCCATCTGGGCTGCTTACGAAAGAAGCAGATCCTTAGGCGATGAAGATGAAAGTTGGCGTCCTCGCGAGTAAAGTGGCTATCCTGATTCCGTTTATAATATTCAAACCGGTAAGCTTTCTATGTCCGTCAGGTCTGCTAAGAAACGAATAGATGGTTTTTCACTCGTATCATTGAAATCTTTCTCAATGTTATCAAGTTGATAGAATAATTCCAGTAACGAAGCTTGCAACGTCGACACCAGGTTGAAGAGCGAGAGCGGCGGTAAATGAAATTTGGACATAACCTCGTTAGGTTTGAAAATGTTAGTTGGGTCATAGAGACATGAAATGGGATGCTTAGCGATAATCGTTCCTGGATTGCTAATGGAGTTTGCCATTCTCAAGTGCTTGGCGGCTTTGAGTACAATACTTTCATGTTTTGTGCTCGATCTTCACACGTATGGCTGCATGACTTGCCTTTGATCGGGCGTCTCCTTATAGGGGTCGTAATATTCTAAACCTTCTATGCCACGTCGAGTCCCGGACGGCCACATGCATGACTACGATGACGAGTGGAAGTGCAAGTGTGGATACCGCCTAGTGGCAGAGTTGGATGCGAAGACTGGGCGCTTGAACGTGAAGGCTTGCGTAACTCCGGAAGGTGAGAAGATTCCCTTCGGGGAGAATGCTCTTTGGAGTGAAAAGCAGAAAGGTCATGCCAAGCGTACAAAGCGTGCTGATCGAGCGTAACCGTTAGGATTCTTACTATTTTTTGTTGTTGCGTTGGCGTAATTAGGTTAGAGATGCCGATGAATGGTTATTCATTCGTTCTGCTAAGCGAGTTTTCCGTACAGCTTCTTCTCTTCCTGGTTGGATGGTTTTCTCTTTTCCAGTGCTTTCTCGAAATGCTTCGAGGTAACCTTCAGTTCACTTGCGTGCTTTCTGACTTCGTCAACGGTTTTGTACTTCTCAACATGTTCTTCGAGGGCGATCATTACTGCTGTGGAAGCTAGGCCTGCTAGGTCGGCTCCCGTGTAGCCTTCAGTCTTTTCCGCGACTTTTTCTAGGTCCACATCACTTGCTAGGGGATTCTTGGAAGTGTGTATTTTCAATACTTCGAGGCGTGCCTTCTTGTCGGGTGCTGGGACTTGAAGTATCCTGTCAAATCTGCCTGCCCTCAAGAGTGCTGGGTCAACGATATCTGGCCTGTTCGTAGCTGCGAGGACTACCACTCTCTGAAGTTCTTCAAGGCCGTCGAGTTCTGTAAGAAGTTGGCTTACGACACGTTCAGTCACGTTCGTATCTCCGTATCCGCTTCCCCGTACTGGGGCGATGGCGTCGATTTCGTCGAAGAAGACTACTGTGGGTGCTGACTGGCGGGCCTTCCTGAAGACTTCTCTGACGCCGCTCTCGGATTCGCCAACCCATTTTGAGAGCAGTTCTGGTCCTTTGATGCTGATGAAGTTGGCTTCGCTCTCGTTTGCCACCGCTTTCGCAAGCAGAGTCTTTCCCGTTCCAGGGGGTCCGTAGAGTAGGATCCCCTTCGGAGGTGTTGCTCCACTCTTCTCGAAGACGTCTGAATATTTTAGAGGCCACTCTACTGCCTCTTCTAATTGTTTCTTCACGTTCTCTAGGCCTCCGATATCGCTCCATTTTACGTTCGGTACTTCAACCAGAACCTCTCGTAATGCTGAGGGTTGAATGTCTCTGAGGGCTTCCTCAAAGTCTCTCATTTCGACAATTAGTTTGGTCAGTACCTTTGCGGGTATGCTTTCTGCTTCAAGGTCGATTTCGGGCAGGATTCGTCGGAGGGCTCGTATGGCAGCTTCCTTGCATAAAGCTCCTAAATCTGCGCCTACGAAACCATGCGTTCTGCTAGCCAAGATTTCAAGGTTTACAGCTTTCTCAAGGGGCATGCCTCGAGTGTGGATTTGAAGTATCTCTAGCCTCGCTGACTTTCCCGGGACACCAATCTCTATCTCACGATCAAATCTACCTGGCCTTCGAAGGGCCGGGTCGATGGCGTTGATTCTGTTGGTTATTCCTATCACAACCACTTTCCCCCGTGCCTTCATACCGTCCATGAGGGAGAGGAGTTGAGCCACAACCCGTTTCTCAACTTCGCCTGTCACCTCTTCACGTTTCGGTGCGATCGAGTCTATTTCGTCAATCATGATTATGCTTGGCGCGTTCTCTTCTGCTTGTTTGAAGATTTCACGCAGCCGTTCCTCGCTTTCACCATAGAACTTACTTACGATCTCTGGCCCTCCGATGGTGTAGAAATTCGCATTGCTCTCGTTGGCGACTGCTTTAGCGAGTAATGTCTTTCCTGTTCCCGGCGGGCCGTGAAGTAGAACTCCCTTCGGGGCTTCGACGCCAAGTCTTACAAATAGTTCGGGGTGTCGAAGCGGGAGCTCGATGATTTCGCGAACTTTTTGAATCTCGTCGCGGAGACCTCCGATGTCTTCGTAGGTGACTCTTTGAATGCCCTTAGGAGTTTCCTTTGCAACTTCCTCGCTGACCTTTAGCTCGGTCTCTCCACCCACAATAACAGCCTGGGCGGAAGGTTTAACGTCGGTTACAATCAGCTCAACACGTGTGCCCATTATGTTGAGTGGGATCGAGTCACCACGAGTTAGCACTCGGCCTTGCAGAAACTCGAGTAGGTATGTTTCAATTCCCATTACACGGATGGGTTCTGTAAAGCCTAAGACGACACGTTCCGCAGTCTTTACAGTGATCTTTCTCACAGTTACTTGATCATCTATGCTCACGCCGGCATTATTTCTCGCATACCCGTCCATGCGTATCACTCCCTTCCCTGAGTCGCTCTCGTAACCCGGCCAGACGAGAGCTACGGTTTTCTTGGTCCCGACAATTTCAATCGCATCGCCAGATGTTAGACCGAGTTCTCGCATGACATGTGAATCAACGCGGACAATACCCCGGTTTGCATCTCTAGCCTGCGCTTCAGCAACACGGAGAGTCTTAACGCTCATAGGATTCCATAAAACTCGACGACCGCCTTAAGCATATAGATCAGATTGAGTTGACCTAATTTATTCGCACAGTAGCAACAATAGCATTTAGCCTTACTACTCGGTACGCGCTGTGTATTCCATTCGCCGAGTCACATCTGCACAGATAGTTGATCCGTACAATTCTTTGACGACGTAGAGCGCCATGTCGATGCCTGCTGAGACGCCAGCCGACGTGATTACTCTCCCATCCCGAATGTACCGTTGGTGGTCAACCGAAATTTTTGGAAATGCTTTCAACTCATTAAGTGCCTCCAAGTGTGTAGTGGCTCTTTTGCCGTCAAGAATACCTGCCGCCGCCAGAATTAGAGCTCCTGTGCATACGGAGAGCAAGAGATCACAACTCTCTGAAGCATGCTTGACGAAGTTGATGGTTTGACTATTTTTCATCTCGGATCGAGATCCGACTCCGCCTGGTATTAGGAGTATGTCCAGCTTTGGATAGTTTTGGAAGCTGTAGTCCGGGATCACCCGTAGGCCGTTGACTGCTTTCACTTCTTTTCCTTCCTGCTGAACACTAAATGGGTGTAATGAGTCAGGTCGTAGTTTGGCAGTCATACCGAAGACTTCGAGTGGCCCAATGAAATCGAGTTCTTCGGCTCGATCGAATATCAGGATGCCAATGTTTCTCATTCATAGCACTTGCTGGATCGAATGCCAAGATTTTAGGACGAATATGGTTGAGTGCTCAGTCGGTAGCCAGGTCATTCTATTGGCGGAGTCTCTTCAGTCACTAGTATTCTCTTCTCGACTAGTTTTGAAAGTTCTAGGATGCATTGTTGGAGGTTCACCTTCCAGCCGTATTCGTCTTCGTAAAGTTCGTAGGAGATGGTTTGCGTTCTTCTTCCTCCGAAGCTGAGTCGTATTGGTGAGTAGGAGGTTGCTATTCCTTCATTGGCCAGTTGAGAGAAGAATGTGAACATGTTCATCAGTTGAGTTTCTGGTATGTAAGTTCTTACGAGTAAGGCGTTTCGACGAAGCACTTTCACTAATGCATCAACAAAGAAGAGTTCGTTAACGAATGAGTAGAATCGGTTCATGTCTTCTTTTGTTGCGAATTCTATCATAACTTCATGGAAGGCTGAGATTTCGACTGGAAATGGTTTAACGTCGAACCCAACGTGTTGGATAACACCAGACTGGCGCAGTCTTTTGTCAAAGCGGTATTTGACTGCGGGTAGTGACATCTCCAACATTGGCGTTAGGTCTGCGAGGCTTCTGCGAGCGTTCTTCTCCAGTTCTTTTACAATCAGCAAGTCCTTCTTATCGAACAACATGTTATAATTTGACGGGTCATCGATCTCTTTGTCGGGTGTGAGTTTCTTGATTGCGGCCAGCCACTGGGTCCATTGGAACGACCATCGTTTCGAAGTGGGATCGTAATATCGAAAGTTGGGGAAGTTAGTAATAGTATCACCAGTGTGGATGACTTTCAGTTGAGCTATCAAGTCCAGCTTAGTGAGATTGTGCAGGTACTCTCGAAAATCCTTCATGAACTTGGGTGGCACCGCATGAGCAGACAAGTGGGTATATTTACCTTCACAAGGGTTAACCATTCGCCAGAGGTTTGGAAGCATGAGCGCCTGCGAAACTAACTGCTCTGCTCCGGCCTTCGCTGTAGCAAGAACTACCACGCGTACCAGTCCAAGCTTTGCTGTCTCTGGGATAATGTAAGTTACTCTACCGGTTTTCTCTTCAAGTTTAGCCACGCGATGGTAAACTGAAGTGAAGGGAAGGCCAGTCCTTCGTGAAACTTCTAAAAGATTTCTCGGCCAATACTTCCACATAGCTGTCAGTATCTTGATGTTGGTTGGGTCCAGCTGCTTCTCAGTTTCTGTGATCCCTTTGAAGTAGCTTGGAAACTGCACGAACTCGCTCTTCATCATAACCACTACCAGATACCGCGGACCTCATGTTTAATTCTTTTGCAAGAAACAGTGAAGGGTTGGAAAAAAATTGGCCCTCTCGCCGTTTTACAGTATCTTAATTACCTGAACCGCCGCCGCCGCCGTCTCCTGCTGCTAAGCAAATGCTGGACATACTCTCACCCCATGTATAAAACGTAGGGACGGCTACTTAATTTTTTACAAAACTAATGCCGTTTATAGGTAAGAGTATTTGAAGGAGCATTATATTGCTTAAATAAGCCAAATTCGAGGCTTGAAAACTAGGCATCGTTGGTTAGTGGCCGATATCAAGCTGGAACCCTGGTAACGGCGAACTCGCCACCTTCGGACGCCCCCACACAACCTTCGACATTCAGGGGCTCTGTATGCACGTAGGCCTCCTGGTTCGACTATGAGTTGCAGCAGTAATTTTTTAATCAACACTGGTCTCGTCTAGGCCGAGAGGACACTGCTAGGGAGTAAGGAGATCGACCTCTGGCCATAGCTAAAGAGATCGCGAACGAGTTGGTGCAGCAGAACGGCTTTTAGGATTGGGCATCACGAAATCGACAACGCCTCCAAACCCGAACTCGCTTATTGGAGGTCTCAAATCCTTGCCTCAAATCATCGGAGGGAGCGGCCAAAGCGATCGTCACATCGTACTGGTGCGGCGTAATCACCCTCTTACTCGGGAGAGAAGTGATCGCAAGCAAGCTCACTTTTTATCACAAAGTTTCCCGATGTAGACTTGAAGTTAAACAGCCCCGAGGCTAGATAATCAGAGGAAGCACACATATCAAAGTTAGAGCCATGCTCCGTAACGCTATTCAGGTACCCAAAATGACCAGCCTTCTAGATGAGATAAGACGCGAATTTCCCTACGCAGAACGCGATGCCAGCGGAAGACGAAGAATTTTCTTCGAAA
>CAYWMG010000229.1:0-4361 GCA_964459245.1 uncultured Candidatus Bathyarchaeia archaeon | reverse complement strand
CATACTCATCTGATCAGCTTTGCGGCGTTCATTATGAATGTGAATTCGGAGAGTACGTGTATGAGGGCTGCGAGCACTGGGTTCAGGAAGCCTAGAAATGCTAGAATTACTCCAAGGCCATCAACGCTGACTGTTCCATAGAAGTTTTGCATTATTGTCCGATAAGCGCATTTGCTTAATCGTATTACGTCAGCGATCTTCCGCAGATCGTTTGTCATTAAGACAATGTCAGCTTCCTCTATGGCTACATCCGTGCCAGTGCCCATGCTGATCCCGACATTGGCACGTGCAAGCGCGGGAGCGTCGTTGATGCCGTCGCCTACCATGGCTATCTTGTGACCTTGTTTGACCAGTTGCTCTATTCTCTTCACCTTATCGTCCGGTAACAGTTGCGCGTAGACCTCATCCACTCCAACTTTTGCTCCTACATTTTTCGCGGCTGTCTCATTGTCGCCTGTAAGCATTATAGTCCTTATTCCCATTATTTTCAAGTCTGCTATCGCTTTCCTGCTTTCGTCCCTTACCTTGTCTTCAACTAGGATTACTCCACACATCTCTCTTCCATGCGCGACGAGGACGGTTGTGCTGCCTCGGGAGATGAAATCTGCTAGCGGCTTGCGGATCTTTTCTGGGAGTTCAACCCCATTTTCAGCCATGAGTGAAGCGTTACCCGCGAGCACCTGCTGCCCATTGTGCCTCACTACTACTCCTTTGCCTGGTTGGTAACTGAATGTTGAGTAGTCGGGAGGGTTAATCTGAAGTTCAGTAGCTTTTCTAATGATGGAACGGGCTATCGGGTGAGTCGAATGCTTCTCGGCTATTGCTGCATACGAGAGGAGTTCCTCCTTCTTGTGTCCATCCATAGGTACAAGGTCGGTAACGACTGGTTCGCCGAAAGTGAGCGTACCAGTTTTGTCGATGACGACCGTGTCGATTCTGCTCATCTCCTCAACATACATGCCGCCCTTCACGATGACTCCATTTTTTGACGCTTTGCCCATTGTGGCGACGATTGCAATGGGTGTCCCGGCAGCGACGCCGCAAGCCCCAGCAACGACGATAACAGATAGGGCTGAGATTGCATTTCGTGTCAGAATAAGGGTGATGATGGAAAAGGTGATGGCGAATTCGACCAGCCACTTCGCCAGCCGATCGGAGACCTTCTGGATAGGCGCTCTCTTGTTCTCCGCTTCCTCTACGAGTTTGATTATCTTGCCAAATACTGTTTCACTGCCAACCTTTTCTGTCTGGACTTCTAACAGGCCTGATTCGTTCACGCTGCCCGCATATACTCTGTCGCCTGCATTCTTCTCGGTCGCTACTGCTTCGCCAGTTATCGAAGCCTGATTGACATATCCTGATCCCTGAGCAATTATTCCATCAACAGGTATTCGTTCACCAACCCTGACAATCACAAGATCCCCTGGGGCAAGGTTTTGCGGATTCACTTCTGTCTCGGTGCCGTTTCTTCTGACGAGCGCCCTTTTAGGAGCTGACCTTTCCAACTGGATTATCGTCGTCCTACCCTTGTCAACCGCATACCCTTCCACGAACTCGGCCAATACTACGAAGAAAGCAATTATGACGGCGGGAGTGAACTGCCCCAAGAGCAGTGAAGCTGCGATGGCGACCGTCATAGAGACCTCCATGTTTACGCGTTTCTGCCTGAGGCTGAGGAAAGTTTCCTTATAGATCGGGTAGCCGCCGACTAAGGTCGCAATTACTGCTATGAGATCGAACGGAACAAAAGAACGCCAGATTCCCGAGTCGCTGATAACCGCAGCTGAAGCCATCAGAACGAGTCTAATCAGTTCTCGGATTTTTTCTGAATCAAAGCCTAATATTCTGTTCTGGCGATTTTCTTGCATCTTAGCTGACCAGTATTTTACCTGCTTCTGGCGATGACTTCCTTCAATTGTAATGCACTGTGTTGACCTTCTGAACTACGGCTTTTCTTCACACAATCCTCAACCAAGTCTTCTATCATGGTCTGGAAGACACCATCGAGCGCCGCTCTCACCGCAGAAATCTGCTGCGCCACCTCTGGATAGCTTCGATCCTCGCGAACCATTTCCATGATTGAATGAACGTGTCCATGAATCCTCGCAAGCCTCTTGATCACTTCATCCCTCTTATGACTGGCCATATCCTACCCCCCTGGATAGGATATTTAGTTTTCTGGTTGATAAACGCATCCTTTAAGACAGATTGATTCCACGAACCAATTCAGGCTATACTCAACGAAGTTACTTGATCTTGAGTGAGCCGTCAGGATTAATCTTCACTCTGATCGCAGCGATCAGGTGATGTCCGCGAATTCTTCCCTTACGTCTAGCTCTTAACATAGCGAGAATAGAGTCCGCGTTCATCTTAATTTTGATTCGCAACACGTCCGCTTTACGCAGAATAATTGACGTGGCTTCGAAGATGCTTACTCCGCTCGGTATGACGAGCTCCTTTGATCCAGACAACCCCTCTATTGCGGCTAGAGTTGCTTTAGCTGCCTTCACATTTTGGTGCGCCCTGCGCTCAAGTATGGCTACGTTCTCGCGAGTAGTGCGAAGTCGCTTTGCCACTTGAGCTTGAGTCAATCCCGTGGAGCGAAGCCGCATAACGAGCCATTGTCGTTGAGTAAGTACAGTGCCTGGAGGCCTAAATTTAGTCAATCATTACCCCAACTTCAGTCATGATTCACTTTTATGTTCTCAGTTCATAGGTATTCGCGCGTGCTTCCATTTTGTTTGAAATGTAAGCGCAAACGCTTACTTAGACTTATTACGACTGCCCTCCATACGAGCGTTAGAGATGATCTCTAGATGGAACGTCGGGTCATTGTAAGCTTAGGAATATTAGTTGTATTGGCCATTGCTGCGGGCGGCTACGCGCAATATTATTCGACACAGCAGAAGGCACCCACAGAGTTGCGTATCTTTGTTGCTGCAAGTCTGACCCAGGCGGTGAAAGATCATCAACAAGGATTCGAAAAAGCTAACAACGTTAAGATACTGACCAACTTTGGTGGTTCTGACCAGCTCTATCAACAGATCTACTCCGGCTCACCAGCTGACGTCTTCATGGCCGCCGATTCCAGTTGGCTCGTAAGACTGAACCAGAACGGGCTTCTCTATAATGGCAAGTACTGGAATTTTACCACCAACATCCTCGTAGTAATACTGCCTCCTGACAATCCGAAAAATATCAAATCACTCATCGACTTAGCTCAACCAGGCGTCAAAATCGCAGTAGCCGGCTTCACCGTCCCGGTCGGAAGATACACAAACATCACGCTTACACAAATAGACAAGACCTGGGGAAACAGCGGCAATCGTAACTACAAAGGACCAGAATGGGTGAATTACCGACAAAGAGTCATTGCGAACGTTATCACGTACGAAACGACTGTTGAGCAAGTCGTCGGCAAAGTATTAACAGGTACAGTCGATGCTGGATTTGCATACATGTCAGACGCGACGTTCCTCGGACAATCCAAATTGAAGTACGTCCAAATACCATCGGACGTTAACGTGCAAGCGGCATACGGCATAGGCGTAGTGAAGGGATCGTCTAATTATGACCTCGCCACAAAATATGTCAACTTCTGGGTTTCACAAGAAGGACAAGTATGGCTTGCCAAGTACGGATTCGGCAGCACACTTCCGAACATAACTACCTCAATAGGAAACACTTTCCTTCAGCTTAAGACGATTAAAGACGAGAACGCTCGAGTTTTCCTAACTATTAAGATACAATAACCCAAGATTTGAAAATCGAAGTCGGTGCGACCACAATTTGAACCTAAGGCTAATTCCAGCTCGGTTTACTAATGAGGACACTTCGAAGTTACTTCTTTGGACACCTTCACTGCTTTTCCTGCTCTTTATCATTATACCCTTGGCAGCAGTTTTCTATAATCTCGATGCAACAAAAGTAATGCGTGAATTACAGAACCCCGAAGTTGTTGATGCGCTGAGTCTTGGCATAATGACGTCATCGATCACGTCGTTTCTCTCGTTTATCTTCGGTTTGCCAACCGCATATTTGTTAGCTACTAGAAAGTTCGTAGGAAAGTCATTTTTCGATGCGATAATAGATGTGCCTATGATTCTCCCTCCCGCGGTAGCTGGTCTGGCCCTGTTACTGGCTTTTGCACCGAGAGGCCTCCTTGGTCCCGAGCTTCGGCAACTTGGCATAATTCTTCCTGGAAGTACGCTCGCGGTAGTTTTGTCTCAATTCTTTGTTGCGTCACCGTTTGTCTTAAGATCGTCAAAGGCTGCATTTGAGAATGTTGACCAGAAACTCATTAACAGCGCAAGATTGTTGAATCCTTCCAGATTGGGCATTTTCTTCACTATAACTTTACC
>CAYWMG010000228.1:0-4470 GCA_964459245.1 uncultured Candidatus Bathyarchaeia archaeon | reverse complement strand
TCCTTCGACGGCTGTCCTATGAATACTTCAGATGATATTCTGTTGAAAGCCTCTAGGCTGTACGAGGAGACAGAGAGTTGCGTGAGATGGCTCGTGCAGCCGCCATTGTAGAAGCAACTGGATACATGAAATGGACAAGGATCGAAGATACCATGGAATTCGCACGGTTGATGGGTTTCAAGAAACTCGGAATAGCCTGTTGCGCCGGGCTTCGAAGAGAAGGTGCTGTTCTAGAGACTATTCTTAAGAAAAACGATTTCGAAGTTGTCTCAGTCATATGCAAAACAGGCGCAGTACCCAAGGAGAAACTCGGGCTGACGGATAATCAGAAGATCCATCCTGGCCAATTCGAAGCCATGTGCAACACAGTCGCGCAGGCAATGCTCCTGGACTCCGCTGGGTCTCAACTAAACATACTAGTTGGACTGTGCGTAGGTCACGATTCCATCTTCATGAAAACGTCGAAATCCCCCGTGACTGTACTCGTAGCAAAGGATAGAGTACTATGCCACAACCCCGTCGCAGCCATATACAATCATCAGGCGTATTACAGAAAGAAACTCTACCAAGACCACGCCGTAACCCACAACGAGGTAAAGAGACCTAAACGTGTTTTGGGCATGTAGTTTCAACAAGGTAGCAGCACACAAAGTGCTACGGCTGATGGCTTTCTTGTCTTATTGACTCCAGCCATGACTGATCCTAATTGTTTGCATGCTTAGACCGATTGTTGAAGTTACGATTTGCGCCTGGTTTGAGATGGTTCTTGCAGTTGAGGTCGTTGCTAATAAAACAGCAGTGGGTAATGTAGATGTCGAGATCAAACTAGTTGTTACTGGTTGCCGTATTGGTAAAGCCCGAATTATTGCATTCTCAAGCGTTGGCTTAGTCTGTTCTCCCTCAAACCTAATGATAGTTGAACCGTCTGTACCTACGATAACAAAGGTTGGTGTGCCCTTCACTCCATATTCCATGAACACGGCATCAGATGAATCATATGCATACGCCCAACTTGATCCGTAATTATGAATGAAACTGGCTGCATCATTCGCCGTGGCATTTCTCCATGGGCCTACAACTGTCAAGAACACTACGCCCTGCGGCGCGTATTGGTGATACAACTCTTCTAGTATGGGCGCCATATTCTTGCAGTGTGGGCACCAAGGCTCCATGAACTCTAACAGCACAACCATCCCACGGAAAGATGACAATGTGATAGTTCGCCCAGAAAAACCATTTGAGGTAACAACCGGCAGCGTAAAATCAGGAGCCACACCTTGCGAAGCCACCGTAGGACATACGCTGAGTAAGGCTATTAGAAATAAACTCGAAATCGCTAGTTTTGTTAGCATTTGATCATGCCTCTCATCAGACCCTACTAGGAGAGTAAGTGAACAAGATGGAAATAACCCTTTGACTCAACATGAGTCGACAAGTTAACACCGTCTAAGTCATTTCTACTGGCAGCGTGTTACGCCACCATCTCTTTTTCAGAGCGATCCAAGTTACTAAGATTATGATCAGCAATATTGTAAGTGCAGCCAAGTATGTCTCGTATGGCCAGTCATACCTACAGTAGGTGAACATAGAAGAACGAAGGGAGCCTCCTGTGAAGCAGATGACGTCATGGGAGAAGCCATAGTAAGTAACTACCTCCGCTCCAAAGTTCTCGGCTATCGATCTATGCAAATGCATCATCACTTGTCTCCCAGCCCAACAGAGGATTATTAGAATAATTGTGATTCCAGCAAGCCACGGCATGATTCCTACCGTTCGCTCTTTAACCAGGCCCCCTTCGACCATGTTTGATGTCTGTAATGGTCTGAGGTTAGCGTGTCTCATCGTTGTTTGCCTGCTAGGATTCTGTCAAGTGTTACGCCATATCCCATGTAATCTACCTGCTAGCTCACCAATAATGTTAATGCATCAAGTAAAGAGAAGTCAGGTAAAGTTCCGTGTAAACCGAGTGTTGAAAGCATCTCAGAGCCTCTCCTAGTATTCTACTGTCTTATCAACTAGATTGAATAAGCTCTCTCCGTTAAGATACCGCTTCAGGTTCTCCGCGAATAGTTTGATGGCTCGATCGTTATAGTTTGGTGTATCCCCGGATACGTGTGGTGCGATGAGCACGTTCTCCAACTTCCACAACGGGCTCGATGCCGGCAACGGTTCAGTTGCGAAGACATCTAACCCTGCTCCAGCTATCCAACGTTCTTTCAATGCTCGCACGAGCGCGTTCTCGTCTATAACCTCGCCGCGTGCCACGTTCATGATGTAGCCAGTTGGCTTCATCGCTCGCAACTCAGCTTCTCCGATCAGGTTTCGTGTCTGGCTGGTCAGGGGTGTGGTGATCAGAACAAAATCGGATTGGTTGAGCAACTCAGCTAATTGTTGAGGGCCATACCATGCGTCGGGCAGGTCACCTTGAGGGTCACCAACATTCTTCTCAACATAACCTCCATCCTCCCTCTTGCCAGTGCGAGTCATTGCGAGGATTCGCATCTTGAAGCCTTGCTTAGCAATTCTCGCAGCCTCCCTCCCAATACTTCCGTATCCTATCACGCCGAACGTCTTGTCTCGGAGTTCAGATCCGCGGAGAATCCCCTTTCCAGAGGGGGGCCATTCAACATTGTACTGGAATTTACTCATTCGCGGAACATGGCGCGCTAGTGCAAGCATCATCATGATCGCAAACTCGCCGATCGGGACGCCGTGAATCCCGCTGGTCGTTGTCAGCAGAATATCACTATTCAGGATTGGATGGTTGATCAAGTGATCGATACCAGCGCTGTGAAGTTGAACCCACCTCAAATGAGGCGCCTTGGACAGGTTTCTGGGAGGCATAAACCCGTAGAAGATCTCTTCATCACCTTCAAAAATATCAGAAGGATCAGACCGGCTCCAGGTCCCCTGTTCACGCGGTTTCGAGACAATATTCAATCTTGAGGAGACCGATCGAAGACGATCAAGTTGGGTATCATTGATGTTGGTCGCCAGCAAAACTTTCAACTGTTGCATAACAGCAACCTCTCATCGTGCGAGAAGTGTGATTGTTACGGTTTGCAAACTCCTTCGTGGATCATGGTACTGAACAGGATTGCAAGCGAACGAACGAGTTGAGTGTTGGATGATTCATTTGGGGACCATGCAGATAAATTTGAGCACGTCTTTACCTGCTCGGAATTGGTGTTTCTCGTTAGGATTGATAAGAATCGCATCGCCAGGTTGAATTGGTTCCTCTCTCTCCTCGTACCTTACTTTTCCATGTCCTTCAAGTACGTAGACTTCATGCTCCCAGTCATGGCTATGGAACGGAGTGAACCCGCCCGCCTGTAAGGTAAATTGACGCATCAAAAAGTTGGGTGCGCCGTCTTTCTCACTGATCAGCCACTTAATCTTAGCCTCCCTTGCATCCTCCTCGGTAACGGGGGCTTCTAATACTGTGCTCGCGTTCACTTTGTGCATGATGAGTAGCGATGTCCTACCATGCCTAAAGGTTTTAGGCTTCTCGCTTCAATGCGGCTGCTTGCCCAGCTGGGGCTCTTTTGATGAGAAGCAGAATTCCAACGCCAACGCCAATCGCTGTCATCAACAATCTAAGAAGAGTCCCTAACTCTGAGGATGCTGCTACGCCCAGGAACCCTGTGGCATCGTATGCTCCATGTATAATTGCTGGTATGAGCAGGTTGCCGTCGGAAAGATAGTACGTGATTGCCATGGCCATACCGAAGGTCACAAGGTCCGTGAATGAGATTAACGAGGCTACACCGTACACGATTGCGTAGTAAAGATGCACAGCAGCGAAAAGAATCGACGACGCGAAAGCAAGAGTGAGCCAATGTTGATCTTTAAAGATACTCAGCAAGCCACCAAACACGAATCCCCTGAACAGGTATTCCTCCGCCGGCCCAACGACTAGGAATGAGACCCAGACCATGATCCAAGCAGCTTCGGGCGGGATATTAAGAACTGGATTAGGCCTGTTCAGAAGCTTCAAAGCGTTAGGATCGAGAACGCCTAGCACGTAGAGAATTGCAATAGAGGCTAGAAAGTTCAGAAGCGAGAATGCCCCGAAGAAGCCAAGGCCAAACTTTGTAGCCTCTCGCAAGCGGTTCAGTCCCTTCCTAACTATTGTCGAACCAGAGATCAGACCAGTAGCTAAGACGGGCACGCCGTAAACAAGCAAAAAACCCAGAATAGGACCAAGCCCCGGGATAACGTACTGAGCGTAACCAGAAGCAACCAGTACGACTAGTCCAATAAGATAGGACCTCCGCGTAACCAGCCTTCTAGCGCCTTCTACCGCGGTAGACTCCTTGTCGGGAAACATCGATGACTGCACACTCACAAATCATTAGACCAGTCACCATTCTAGATGATAAAGCTACGGCACGAAGAAAGAGCACGCAGCCCAGCTATTGCGTGAGGTGCAGCCAACCGCGATTTTGTATTATCATGAATATTGTGAAG
>CAYWMG010000227.1:0-2954 GCA_964459245.1 uncultured Candidatus Bathyarchaeia archaeon | reverse complement strand
CTCGGAATGGATAATCTGATGCTCCAGACAAAATACTCAATCGGGCGCTTACTTTTGTTGCAGATACTTCGTGTAACTCTGACCATGATACGACCAAACCTTCATTGAGACTGTTTTGATTAGCGATAATCCTTCTTCAGTGTCTTCAATCTTGGTTGGATGGAGGCCAAACGGCGCGTTTCTGATCCTTTAGTTCAGGGCCCGCACGAGGTTCTATTCCCAAGAAAATCGAAATGCGACCCACCACGTCGTAAGCTTTCCAATGTCCCTATGGCCTGAGTAAGGCTTAAGTGTGGTACTACCTGGAACGAGTACTACGTGACCATCATGACCGAGGAGGTTGTCGTAACTCGTAAAGGGCAAACAACGATTCCCATCGAGCTACGCAGGAAATATAGAGTACAGGAAGGCTCGATAATGCAGGTACTGGACGCCGGTGATGGCATTTTGCTGAAGCCGAAATTCTCGTTCTTTGACATGATAGGTGCTGATGCCAGGGTCGCGAGTTCGAGGGAAATGAAGAGTCTTTTGGATAAGTTGCGGGACGAAGATGCCTAAGCTAGTCTATGACACTCGATTCTTCGTCGAATGCTTCTTCTCGGACGACAGCGGTCTCCAGGGTAGGGCCAAAGACCTTGTGGCCAGAAACAAGGATCGCGAAGTGTCTGCGATCACGATGCATGAGCTCTATCTGCTGGAACTGTCAAAGCGAGGAAGGGAGATCGCAACGCTCAGAGTGCAGGGAGTCCAGGACATGTTTCATGTTACAGACGTGGACCTTGGAATCGCTATCGAGGCGGCTGAAATCAGGCTCAGACACAAAATTCCCATGGGGGACAGCATAATTGCGGCCACCTGCCGAAAGCATCGCGCCCACTGCGTCACAGACGACCCACACCTCACCAAGATGAAAGAAATCAAAACACGCTGGATATAGCGCCCGAATCAATGGAACCACAAGACTCTCGCTCTGCCTACCGCCCAACGTCTTCATGAATATATTGAGTTGACGCGCAAACCATAGGTTTGCGACTCTGAACATTTGTTCGGAGCCCGCCCGAGGCTCCAGAATACCAGTCCAAAGCCTACCCTAGCGATCTACTGTCTGCCGTTGGTAAGAATGTATGGAGCATATCAGAACTACAGTCCTCAGGAAGGACTGATGTCTGCTGATTTGGGTATTTGCCTAAGCGCTAGCGCAATTCGTGACAGGCTCAGCGCTTGGGGAGTGGAGGCTAGCCAGTCGACTGTGCGAAGTTCAAACCCTGCTCAGAAAGAAGCCTTGTTCAGCCTAAAGGAAATTTCATACTCGTAAGGCACTAAGCCCGGCGCAGCCACTGCTGCGTATTTGAGTTTTTCATCGATCTCGTTTGCGACGATAATCCCCCGAACTTTCCTTCCTCCAGCTAAATGCTCCTGGACCCAACCTTTATACCGCAACAGCTGTCCAACAGTTGCGTCAGAGCCTCTGCTAACCTTTAGTTCGAAAATGACGAAGTTGCCATCCTTATCGACCGCTAGTATGTCTATATCTCCCACAGGAGTATGGTATTCTTCACCGTCTCGTCCATCCTTATCTTCGAAGAGCCTCAGTCCGCTCTCAACGCGTTCCAAGTCACGTACTAAAAACCTTCTCAAGTGTTCCTCAAGCGCGAACGAGGTGTACTTGTCTTCTAAATCCGAAACGGCCTCAAGCGGTTCAGGACTGAGAGGTGTCTCGGCCGATTTTTGCGAGGTTAGCAAGAACCTGTCCTTGCTCACTTCTTCTATAGTCACTGTATCTCCTGCTCGAAGGCCTCTCTCCGCGTAATATCGTTGGATCGCTCCACGACTAGTTAGGCGGTTATTCCGCTTGTCGTAAGTTGTCTGCAACTCCTTTCCGTCATCGAACACCAACGTGAATTCAGTGCCTGGAAAAATATCGCTTTCTCTGACGGAGACCTTCAATAGATCATAGTCGATGTCTGACTGGGTAAGCCTGCGAACCATCTTGCGCCCCAATAATCCTCAGCCCTGTATTCCCTATCGGTTTGTTGCTCTTTTTCCTTTCGACCGGAAAAAAATGCATTTGCGCAGAACGTTTAGAGACTGCCAAATATACCTCAGGTGATTATACGAAACTTCCTCAGAGTGTTGGCGTTCTTGGCACTAAGTTCGTCCACTGTGGCTTCCATCAATTGCCGTAACACTGACTTGGTACTGTATCTGTCGTATACTTGACTGTCACCAACGATCGTTTCGGCTACTTTGTTGAGTTGATCTTTCGCTAACTCCGCACCGAACATGCACAAGACGCGAGCACATGCCTCTGCATCTTGATAGGAGCCGCTTAATCCCAGATTGGAAATGCGACACCGATCAGACTTCTCCTCTTAACCATGCGACGGACGGAAGAGTCTTGCAATAGTTTCTATATTAGCGGGAGTATCCACCTCACCTGGATAACTTCTTGAGCGGGGCTTCTGTTGCTCTTGAGGCATTTGTCTAGTAAAGGCACCACAACGGTGACAATCGTTACTACCGGCGCTGAAAGAGTAACCTATGCATCATTCTTCGATAAGGCCTGAGAGGAGCTGTCTTCGCTGTTCTGATCGAAGTTCGCGGATGAATTCGTTGAGATAGAGCTTATATAGTCATCTTTAATCATCTTTAACGGTGAATCACTGTGCTAGATCAGCAGGCCGTTGCAAAGTTGCGGGATGAGTTCGGCAACTCACCGTTCAGCTCACGTCAAGCGATAGCAACGTTAGGGCAGTCGACGGGCTCTGGCTTCGTCAGATTATCGAGAATGTCGAAATCTGGGCTAATTCACCGCGTTGAGAAGGGAAGTTATCGTGTTGTCGATACTTTTTCAAAGTTTAACGTTACGCCAGTGACTGAATGGTATCGTCAGTCAGAAGTCGCAAAATTGGGTGGGTATGCAACATCCACCTATGCTCTCAGTTCTAACTTTA
>CAYWMG010000226.1:0-3292 GCA_964459245.1 uncultured Candidatus Bathyarchaeia archaeon | reverse complement strand
AACCGCATACTCTGCAGACGCCGTGATAATTGTAGGCGGTGGAGCGGGAACATTGATCGAGGCTGCAGCAGCTTATCAGAAGAAAATCCCAATCATCGCCCTAAGAGGGAGTGGCGGTGTCGCAGACCATCTAACCGACAGCTTCCTTGACGACCGCGCCGTTGAGCGAATAATCGGAGAGAGCAGCCCGGAGGCAGTAGTCAACACGGCATTCAAACTAGTTCCACACTGATTCCGGTTTCCTAGACGGAATGCGAGAGTCAAAATTTCTCCAACTAACCTCGATCGTTGGACCACCTAGCTTAAGTGGCTTGGAGAACCAAATGGACGTCATGAAAGAAGGCACCCTAGAGAAGCCATACCCTCTCGGCAATCCTCCCATAAAATGCCTCAACTGTGACAGCAAATCCTTCGCAATCCACCTTCCTAAAGACCTCGACGAAGAATACCAGGAATCAGACCGGGAAGAACGAGAAACAATGTTTCCAAAATTGTTCAAAGACCCACTAGATACCGGTGAGTATTACTATTCTGTCCTCGTAACCTGCGCCAAATGCGGTGATTCGCTGACGGATAAGCATCTTTTCTTCAAATCACTTGGCGATTGGAATCCGCCAAAACCATGATTGGTTGACCAGCTGGAAACGAATGTTTCCAATCGTTAGGTTGCTGCAGTTGAAAGTTATATCGTACGCTATACTGGTAATCGCACGCTTGCAGTGATTTGTCGTGCGGTCCGTGGCGTTCGGTACGATCTCGGCAGTGTTGGTTTCTCTGATGTGGGGTTTTTCGTTCGTGGCAGCGCAAGCGGCGCTATCTGTTCTATCCCCGGTAATTCTGGCTACTGTGCGTTTTGGGATCGCCTCGCTAATCTTTGCTCCCGTAATTGCTGTCGAATTTTATCGGGGAAATCACCCTAATCACAGGCAGCTCATGGAGTTTGCTTTTCTTGGTTTCATCAGCATATCAATCTATTTCGTATTGCAGTACACTGGTGTTAATTATGCTGGGGCAGGCATATCGGCACTCTTGGCAGTGGGACTTGTGCCCATCATTACAGGAATGAGCTCAGTCTTCTTCCTGCATGAAAACTATGGAATTCGGCGAGTGTCTGGAACCCTGCTGGGTTTCGCTGGCGTCGCATTGGCCATAGCGCCAGGACTCTTTGTGAAGAAGATTGACTGGTACTTCTACCTAGGCGTTGTTTGCCTCATGCTAAACGCCGCATGCTGGGCTTTATACTCAACACTGAGCAGACGACTGATGAAGGGCGCCAGTAAACCTCTGCTCACGGCATCCTACGTGACTATCCTCGGCACTTTGCTCCTAATTCCAATGTCGGCTACGTCGGATTGGAGTGCCGTGAGGAATTTGAGGATTGAGCATTGGTTGGGCATCCTCTACTTGGCTTTGGGATGTACATGCGCAGCCTACTTTCTCTGGAACTTCTCGCTCTCCAAGATAGAAGCCGTCCGCGTCACGGTTTGGCAATATCTCGAACCACTAGCCGCCTTCATCGGAGCGGCGGTAATCTTCAGCACCTTTCCAGCAGCTACGACAGTAGCTGGAGGAGGAGCGATAATCGCAGGCGCTCTACTTACGAACTGGCCGCGGAAAAACGCCACGCTCCCTAAGTCCGGGGCATGAATTGATAAACGAGTGTTCTGTGCGCCCATCTATCTCGGTTGTAACTGATGATAAGTTCATTAGCCTGGATGGAAGGAAAAAATCAAATCTAAAACCTGATCTATTCAGAACGTGACTGGGTGAGTTATATGAATATGCAAAAAATTCTGGTAACCGGCATGAGCGGACTAATAGGCGGTGCGGTGAAGAAACAGTTAGAGGGGAAGTACCAATTATATGCTCTTAACCGTCGTCAAGTAGATGGAGTCAAATGTTATCAGGCTGACATGTCCGACTTTGACGCTATTCTTCCTGCGTTCAAAGAAAAGGATGTTGTGGTCCACCTTGCGGCTATCGCGCGTTCAGATCAACCATGGGAAGATTACCTGCGAAATAACATTATAGGCGCTTACAACGTTTTCGAAGCTTCACGGCGGGCTGGAGTTAAACGTGTTATCTTCGCCAGCAGCGGAGCAACCGTTTCTGGATGGGAGCAAGTTTTTCCATACGACGCCCTCACCGAGGGACGTTACGATAAGGTACCGTCAACTTGGAAGATGTTAACTCACGAATCTCCTGTACGGCCTAAAGGAATTTACGGATGCACCAAAGTGTGGGGGGAAGCTCTAGCGCGACATTACTCTGACGCCTACGGTATTAGCACCATCTGCCTTCGCATTGGAGCGGTCCACTCTGAAGACCGTCCGCTTAGAGAAAGGGATTTCGCGATCTGGTGCAGTAAGCGTGACGTAGCGTGCATGGTGGAAAAGTGTATTCAGGCGCCGGAAAGCGTGAAATTTGATATATTCTACGTTGTTTCAAGAAACAAGTGGAGCTATCGCGACCTAGAACACGCTCGTGAAGCAGTAGGGTTTGTTCCTCAAGACACAGCTGATAAATTTCATAGTTGACCCAAGCGTGGAGTTACAGAGCCGAAACACGTAACATCCTTTATAGCCTTCCATGCAAACTTCGAACTAAGAAGGAATCACGTTGCCGTTGAGTGACAGAAAATTCTTTGTGGTAATTGGTGTAACCGCGGCAGTATTTTTGCTCGATTGGTTCTACGTGGCTTACATTACTTCTCATGGATTCGCCGTGAAGACTAGCGAATTCGTTCTTGGATCATTAAATTTTTCACTCCCACTTCAATGGCTTCCCGTGATAGGTGTCGTTCTCGTCTCGTTAACGGTTTGGTATGAAGTCACGGCAGCAATCTTTCCGAGGCGCTCAGCGCTCGAGTCGGATCAGCTCTCTGACCTTCGCTTGGTAAGAGTAGTGGCGATCTCGTTGGCTGCATTCATATGCGTCTTGTACATTCCATACATTATTGGTTCGGACTGGTTCTGGGCGGTAATGAGCAGCCTGAGCAGTATCTCACAAGTACGTGACTTCGCACTCTCACTATTGAATACTGACAAGCCCGCGATGGAACTGAACCCACTATGGCAGTATTCAATCTCGCAAGCCTCAGGCTTAATGATCATGATACTCTCAGCTGGTATCTTCGGACGAGGCACAAGACGAGTCAGGAGATAAACGGCGCGGCCCGATTCTGGACTCAACACTCCCAATAAGCTCTGAACTTACTCAATGACCACTATAGGATTAGAGTGGCCAGTCCATGTTTCAACGCTGCCCTCTTTGCGAAAGACAGAAAGAAGAA
>CAYWMG010000225.1:0-3204 GCA_964459245.1 uncultured Candidatus Bathyarchaeia archaeon | reverse complement strand
GTTCTATGCCCAAGATCTTCTTTGCTATTGTACGCTAGTCGAGCATCAGCAGTCACTATAACGTCGTCGGGTAACAACCCTGCCAGCGCCTCAAGTGCCCTTAGGGAGGCAGAGCGCGATTCGTTTTCGCCAGACACTGTGTTTGTCAGTTCAGTACTAGCATCTTTACCTATCACTTTAGGGATCGGTCTAATCTCGGATGATTCATGGTCAGTTGAGAGGTCTAGGTCATCCTCCTCTTGTTGTACATTTCTAGGTATGTCTATGACGACTGGCTGTGAGGGAGGGCTTGTAGCTATTTGAAATGCAGCCCTTACTGCAGACGGAATCTCTTTGACGCGTAACGGTTGAAAGGCATACTTAGTTACGGAAGTAGTCATGCCAATTATGTCTGCCTCTTGAAATGCGTCAGAACCTACCATGAAAGATGGTACTTGACCCGTGATAGCAACAACAGGAGACGAATCATGGTAAGCCGTAGCCAACCCGGTTATAAGATTGGTTGCACCTGGGCCGGAAGTTGCTAGACATACTCCCGCCCTGCCTGAGGTTCGGGCATAGCCATCTGCCATGTGCACGGCAGACTGCTCATGTCGAACTAAGACATGTCTAATTCCATCCACGTCCGGGCGCGACTCTGGGCGCTCATCGTATAGCACATCATAGATTGGCATGTTGAATCCGCCTGGAAAACCGAAGAGAACTTTTACTCCCTCTCGCTTCAACGACTCGACCAGAGCCCTTGCGCCCGAAATCTTTGGCAACGTAACTTCAACCTCTACTCCAGGCGGAAGAAGGCCATGGCCGGGTTAGAGAGGCCACTAATAAAACTCAAAATAATCAAAAGCCTTCCACTCTACGTGTTGTAATAAAACTGTTCAGCAGTCTTCTTTAAACCTAATCGCAGAACCTGCTCATTATTTGCCTAGCTTGATTCAAGTCACATCTTGTGTCTTGAATGGGTGTAAAGTAATTTATACTTCCAGTTCAAAATATGTTCGAGTTTTATTATGTCTTCACAGTCAGGTTCACAAACACTCTCTCCTCTAATTCCCGAAATCTTATGCCTCGTAGGAGGAATCATAGCAGCCATCATAATCATACTACCTTTGGAGACAGCGCTCAATCCTCCAGGAATTTTGGTGGGCGTGATTGAGGAGCCAGCGAAATTAATCGCTGTCATCTATTTAGCATTCAAGTTTCCTGAATGCCTCTCATCTAAAAGGCGTGGGTTAATTCTGGGGGGATTAGCTGGGCTTGGCTATGCATTTACAGAGAACTTGATCTACGTTCTCCGTCCAACAGGGTACGAATGTCTCTATTACGACCTGAACGGTCAGTGTGTCAGCGTTCTCCCTCTCATGCTCAGTGGAACGGACATCATTGGCAGAGCAGTATTATCCGCCCCAGGCCACGTGATGTTTTCTGGAATCGCTGCTTTAGGATTAGTATACTTCGCTCTGAAGAGAATAGACCTCACCAAGACCACGCCTAAGGGCGTCGTTTCAAAGTTCGCATCAAAGAACGTTAGCTCATTTCTCTTACTGGCCATAATTCTGCACGGACTCTGGGACTCGTTGCCCGCCGGACCCATAATCATGTTCTTCGTTACCCTATTCGTATACTACCGACTCTGGAAGATTTTGCCAGAGAACCTTCAAAATTATGAGATCCCAGGATTTGTAGGCCTCGTCATCACCATAGCCTCATCGAGAAAACCACAGCTAGCTAGAATATCTCAACAGACGAATGCTGCTCAAACAGTTCAAAACAAATTCTGCACCAACTGCGGCACAAAAATATCTCTTAACGAAAAATTCTGCAAAAACTGTGGAACCGCACAACACTAGACGCATACAGTCCAGCTGAAAACTTGCGAAGAGTGTTGGTGATCACACATTCGCCTTTTCAAAGGCTTGTGCTAAATCCGAGATTATGTCTTCTGCGTCCTCTATGCCTAATGAGAGTCTGACGAGTGAGTCACTTATTCCAGCTTTCCGCCTTTCGTCAGGGTCCATGAAATAGTGAGATGCTGTGCTTGGTTGACTGACCAATGTTTCAACACCGCCGAGGCTGGGGGCAAGAAGTGCTAGTTTGAGACTATCAACGAACCTTATTGTTTGATTAAGGTCACCCTTCAACTCGAAGCTGACGACCCCTCCGAATCCCTTCATCTGTCTCTTCGCGAGCGTATGCTGTGGGTGTGTGCTCAGGCCAGGATAGTACACCTTCTCTACGCCGGAATGATTCTCAAGGTATTCTGCGATTTGCTGCCCGTTCGAGTTGTGCTGCACCATTCTGAGCGCCAGTGTCTTCATCCCTCTGAGCATTAGCCAAGCACCATGTGGGTCAAGCACTCCTCCGAGAGTTCTTCGGAGTTTCTTCATCGGTTCGATAAGTTCTCTTGGTCCAGCTATCGCTCCGGCGGTCACATCGTTGTGTCCCGCCAAATATTTAGTGGCGCTGTGTAGAGTTGCATGGCAGTTGAAACGGAGCGGTTGCTGATTGTATGGGGATGCGAACGTATTATCTACGAGAACCTTGGCACCGTGCTTCGCTGCTATATCCGCTGCCTTTTGGAGATCCACAAGCTTGAGCGTTGGGTTCGTCGGCGTTTCCAAGAAGAGGATTTTTGTGTTGCTCCTCACCGTTGAGCTGATCTCATCAACATTCGTCGCTTCAATGAACGTTGTGCGCACGCCGAATCTGCTCATTAGATCCGAGAATAGGCCAACTGTTCCACCGTATAGGTCTCTGACTGATACTATGTGATCCCCTGGCGAGACTAGGCTGATGATCGCGGTTGAAATGGCTGCCATGCCGGAGGAGAAAACTGCGCAATCCTCCGCGCCCTCCAGTTCAGCAATCTTCCTTTCAGCAGCTGTTATCGTTGGGTTACTCCATCGAGTGTAGACGTCGCGACTATCCTTCTCGCTAACGGCGTCTATCAACTGCTTTGCGCTCGTGAACGCGAAGACTGACGTCTCGTAGATGGGTGTGACCACAGCTCCAATCTCCGAACCCGTCCCTTCTCCAGCTCTCACAGCCTTGGTGGAAAACCCGTCTTGCTTACTTCCTGGCATAATCCATCACGGTCGAACGTTAGGCTTTGTAGGTATTTGAAAGGCAATGGTGACCAAAGAATCTTCGTATGAGGTGAAAACAGATTTCACCTTATGCCGGACAGCGCCAAAATTGTCCATA
>CAYWMG010000224.1:0-2239 GCA_964459245.1 uncultured Candidatus Bathyarchaeia archaeon | reverse complement strand
CATCTACTATGTGAAGCCAAAGCCCTTTGTTGATATTCAGCGAATAGCAGAGGGACGAAAGCGATCTCTCTTCAAAAGCGGCTTTCTCTCGTTCATCAAACCAGGAGATGCTGAAGTAGGGTCGCCGACAAAATCAAGCATGTTACTTATCCCATATTGGCGGATCAAAGGGTTCCATGAATGTTTCTATTTTCGCGGAAACTCATACAAGATTTCACTACCTGATGACGTAATAGCAGTGGAAGTCGAAGGAAAGGTTCGCGACCTCATTGGCGAATCCAGTGAATCGCAAAAGCTAGCCAGCATTACGAAAAAACTTCTCGGCATCCGCGGTTCCTTGGGAAAATCTATTCGTCTGGGAGAAGTGACCGAACTAGCATACATGTACAAGGAGGAGGTCATATTTGTAAACGCAGATGGCAAGGAAGATCTTGAGGCCGAGGCATTTTTTGAAGGTAATCTACCTCTGCAGAAAACCTCAAGGCAGCAATTGAACGAAATGTTTCCAAACGCTAAGCTCACAAAAGAATCAGTCTCTAAAGAAAATCTCATTCGGAGATTGCACTCGATGATAGTGAAACCACCGACAACCTTTACGAAAATCCTAAGTAATCGATTTCAGGTGACTGAACTAGTAAATTTTCTAATGCCCGTCTACATATTCGAGTTTGTTTGTGAGGGTCAATCAAGGCAGGTAACAGTTCATGGCTTCACAGGGGCCATACTCTCATAAGTTGCGATCTGAGTGTCGGAATCGTCGGATTTCTTTTCTTACTCGGAAGTAGATTTTCCTGCCATAACGGGAATAGCCCCATCTGCCGACAAATATGAAAAGTATGATGATGCTGATAATGCCCGCAATAAGGTAGGGCTGCGCGCTTACAGTATAGGACGTGCTTCCCTTATTTCCAAACGTGTCGCTTGCCTGAACCTTCAACATCCAATTGCCTACTCGCCAAATATCCGAAAAGGAACTTGAATATGATCCATGCCAAGCGCCGAGTCCCGGGTCATAGTTTAGAGTTATCGTTTGCGTAGAAGAGCCTGTGGCGACTGTAACCGTGACGGTCCCGTTAGAAGTGAGCGGTGTGCCATCGGGATACAAAACCTTGGAAAGTATGCTTACTTGCCCGAATGGTATCTGTATCTGTGTTCCATTAATTGAACTTGTAATTGTGAGGCTTGCATTATTGACTTTAAAGTAGTCGGAGTAGACATCCGTGGTTCCTCCCTTATTGCCCGATCCATCATCAAAAGACATTGCAGGGAGTTCGAATCTATATCTAGAATTAATTGTGGCGTTCACTGGTAACTTTTCACTTACGCTCCAGATTCCATTCGGTTGATCAGCGAGTGCGAGCGTTGCGAATCCAACAGTGGACTGGTTCTGTAGCAGGACAATTGGATGGGTGTTGGCGATCGTACTTACAACTGGACTACCGTCGGGATAAGTTAATTCTATGGATGCCTTGGCGACTTCTGTACGTTGATAGGATAGATTTGGCTGCAAGACAAGCTTCGGAGCCAACATAGCAGCTGTCACGCTGAATCTTGACTCGGAGACATAATCCTGTTGCGCACTGTCGAACGTTCCAGTTCCATCTATCAGTATTTTATACGTCTCAGTTACGGCGTTGACTGGGGTTCTATACGAGTAGTTAAAGTTCCCATCCGAGGCAGCAACTACTGTGGAAGTCACGATATAGTTGCCAGCAGGATTTCGAATGCTCATTTTTAAACTCGAGCCGGGAAACAGTCCTCCACCAATGACTCTTACGGTTTCAGTTCGTTGATAAAGTGGTTTGATAGCGCCCCATATGCCGAAATGTGCCACTGCCTGTGAGCTGTCAACGCTGGAGGAGGTAGAGATGCTGACCATGTAAGTACCTAAGGCAGACTGAGGCGTTATGGGCAAACTGGTCGCCGGTGGGATAAAGCCGCCTGAAACTGGCGTAAAGGTAATTCCAGTGTTACTTGTGCGGTTATCGCTGGGGCCTTTCTCCCATACGTAGTAAGGTTGGTTGGAAAATCCAGATCCTATCAGCGTGACTTGAGCATCACGAAGCGTGTACAATGCTTGATCAGATCTCAACGTCGATGCAGCATGGACGGGCGATATGGAGATAACCGTTAAGACCAGCATGAGTGACAATATCAAGATTGGTCTAATGATTGTCATTTCTCTTGACTTCTCTCCATGCCTAGTTTTGGCGCCGGGAGAGGGATTCGAACCCCCGAG
>CAYWMG010000223.1:0-4489 GCA_964459245.1 uncultured Candidatus Bathyarchaeia archaeon | reverse complement strand
ATACCCACGCAAGTCCTAGATGACAAACGGAGTAATTCATATTTGGTAAAACCTAGAATATGAGACGAACGGCCAAATGGATCAATTTATCACTGATGACTGTCCTAAATGCGGCAAACCACTAGAATGGATTTCAGGCAGCAAGGCACGATCGAGATGTAGATTCTGCGGATTCTACGACGACTGCTGTTAGGTGAATAATTTTGGAGTATGAAAACGCCTCTGAGTATGTTGAACATTTAGTTGGGCCGGGTAATGAGTCCATTTCTAAAGCATTCAAAAAGTCACTGGAGATGCGACCCTACGGTGTGGAACCGATTGATCCACCGCGCGGGCGATTACTAGAACTCGCTGCTAGAATAAGATCAGCAAAGAGAATATTGGAAATAGGACCGGGAGTTGGCTACAGCGCGTTATGGTTCTTTCAAGGAACTACCAGAGACTGCAGACTAGAAGTGATCGAAGTAAACCGTCAGGTTGCGGCAGAGTTTGAGAAGACGATGAAACGGGCTGGTTGTCGCGGGAACATAACTATTCATCATGGAGAAGCACTCGAAGTCTTACCTAAACTGAAAGGGCACTTCGACATCGTTTTCATAGATGCGAATAAAGATGAATACCCAGACTATCTTAGGCACTCTATGCGGCTAACACGCGTGGGAAGCATCATACTTGCTGATAACCTCTTCTGGCATGGATCGGTGCTAAGTGGAAGAGGCAGAGAAGGAAAACGTGGAATTATAAAATATACCAAGATGATCTTCCGAGACAAACGACTATGCAGCCTGATCGTTCCGCTCGGAGACGGCGTTGGCGTCAGCCTTCGAGTAAAGTGAGGATAAAACTGATTCTAGAGGCCTAGATTCAGGAGAGAAGTACCTAGGGGACTTGCGTAAAAACCACGCATACAGTTTGCTTTATATAGCGTCAGATTTTCCGTCAGAATAACTTTCCATATGCACAAATTCTTGCGACTTGCCACAAAACCTTAAGTTCCATCTTACTCGAACGCGCCACGTTCGCATAATGCAAAGGATAACAAAGACGTGGGCCCTCAAGGTTTCATTTGTCGCGATTCTGTCAGTGATCCTAGTTGAGGGAGCCGCTGCACACGTAACAGGAAGTCTCGCACTTGTCAGCGATGCTGCTCACGCGGCGTTCGACGCGGTCTCAACATTAATCCTATTGGTTGCAACAAACCTCTCGCTGAAGCCCGCGGACGAAGATCACACCTACGGACATGGGAAGATCGAAACCATAGGCGCGCTTGGTGGAGGGATAGCTCTCCTGATTTTGGCTGCAACGCTAGTAATTCTAGCACTATACCGTTTTGGCAGTAGCGGTCACATCGTTGAAGCAAACCTGGCCGGTTATGGAGCTGCAGCCTATGCCATAGCCATTGATGCCGTGAGAATGATAATTCTAACGGCCGCTTTGAAAACTGGTTCCTTAACCGTCAAAGCGGATCTGTATCATGCAATCTCTGATTTCCTTTCAACTGGACTGGTTTTCGTCGGATTCGGTTTGACCAGTTTCGGTTATCCTGTCGGCGATACGTTGGCTTCGATAGTCATCACGGCTTTGTTGATTTGTTTGAGCGTTCGCCTGATCTACGCATCATCACTCGACCTGAGCGATGCAGTATCCGGAAAACTGGTAACGTCGATTATGAATGAAATCAAGAAGACCGATGAAGTACTGAAGGTTAAAGCGCTAAGGGCTCGCCGTGTTGGTCAGATGACCTACGTAGATGCAGTCATCGCGATATCACCATACGCCCAAGTCGTCGAGGCCGACACGATTACTTCCAGAATAGAAACGAACCTGGCTAAATTACTCGGACCCTCCTCGATAATAATACACGTAGAGCCCCTCGAATGGGCAGTGCCCGTTGAGTTGCAAATTAGAAATGCTACGAGTAAGGTGGATGGCGCTCGAGGAGTCCACAATTTAGTCGTCGCCGAAGTTGAAGGCAAAATGTTTGTGACACTCGACGTTCAAGTTGACTCGCAGTTAACTTTGCATCGCGCCCACGAAATTGCCGAGTCGGTCGAAAGAGAGATACGAAAATCTGTGCCGAACATCCTTCAGGTTACTGTGCATCTTGAACCATCAGTTCCTGAAAGTACGAGAGGCATAAGGGTTGACGATAGTTCAATTGTGAATTCAGTACGCAGCGTTATTGAGAAATGCTCTAATGCCGTGACGATGAGCTCGCTCCTGGTCTATTCAACAATGGACGGAATGCATGTTGACGTCAAATGCCGCTTTAACGCTGAAGCGAATATAGTGGAAGTGCATGATCTCATGTCAAAGATTGATAATGGAATTAGAAGAAAATATCCGAAGGCGATCGTCACTATTCAACCTGAACCGGTTGAAAAAGAAGTTCACTGAATCGGTTTAACCATGACGTACGCGTCAGAACCATCATAGTAATACCTCTGAATCGTTCGAGCTACTTGGAAACCAAGTTTCTTGTAAAGCTCAATAGCTGAACCGTTTGGTATTCGCACCTCGAGATAACATTCGTTAACGCCAAGCGTAGAAAGCGCTGATAGCACACGTTCCACAAGTGACGTTCCCATTCTCATTCGTCTAAAGTCAGGCATTACAGCCACCGAGATAATGTGCCCCTTCTTAACGAGACGTAGCCTCCTAACGTCGGACATGCCGTGCTCCAACCTACACATGATGTACCCCACAACTCGACCTTCCGACTCAGCCACGATGAACGTTTGGGGCAAATTGTTGAACGTGTCGATGAAGAAGTATGGAGCGTAGTTCTCAGGTAAACAGACTCGATTAATGTTAACCACTGACTCGAGATCTGAAGGGCAGAAAATGCGTAAGGAGTAGTTCTGAATTAGCATCTGTTGAGTCACGAATTTTACCATTACTTGAGCTATATCACGTTATCGAAGTGAGCGGGGAAACTTACACGTTTCAGGGTGGTTTGAGAGTGAGCTCTCAATCGCTGAAATGGGCTAGCTGGCGTGGGTTAATGGAGGAGCAATCGTTGCATTCAACCTACATCTTTGAAGGGTGCAGAATGAAATATGTTTAAATGATGTCCTCGGGCTATCGCAGAAAACCAGAAGGCCTTTCCGTTGTCTACCCCATCCATATCCTTCTCTCCACTTCCAAATTTCCTGCTGGACTTTGGTTCGATCAAGAACATGCTCGAGTACAGATTTACTCTTCTGGATGCTTACGTAGACGTCAATGGTCTGCCAACCTTCGTGATAGTTAAGGAACCGATTAAGGAGAAGTTTCAGGAATTACTGCGTGACTTGAGAAACCATTCTCTCTCAGCAAAGGTACGTGAAGTTTCGGACAAACTTGTCATCTCAGTCTTCCCAAAGCCAGTCCTCGGTAAGCCTCGTAAACTTATCAACGTTGCACTCTTTCTTGCCACGATGGGCACAGTCGGTTTGGCTAGTTACTACTTCATCTTCGCCGTTGATCCAAGATTAACTGCGGCTCTATTCTCCAAGTCTAATTTGTGGCTGGAGGTTGCAGTACTGGCAATCTCGATTCTTGGGATCGTTGGGATTCATGAGGTGGGGCATGTGATTGCGGTTCGCCATCACGGAATGGATGCTACGCTTCCATACTTTGTGCCTGCTCCGCCGCCCTTTCCTTTCGGAACCTTCGGCGCCGTCATCTCACTGCGTGGGCCACCAGGTAATCGAGATCAACTATTCGATCTTGGCTTTAGTGGTCCAGTTGCCGGTTTCATTGCAACTATCGTTGTAGCATTATTTGCATATTTCACGTCACCAATTATACCTCAGTATCAAGCGGACCAGTTGCTGAATGCAAATCTTCTCTCCCAAAGTCCGTGGCCCTATACGCCACTATTACTTGATATTCTGGAAAGGTTCTCACTTCGAACCGTTCCAGCGGGGCAGGTTCTGGTGTTCACACAACTTGCTCTAGCAGCCGAAGTTGGGGCCCTGATTACTTTTCTGAACATACTTCCCGTTTGGCAGCTAGACGGAGGACACTTGGCGAGGGCTGTCTTCGGAACTAGAGGCCATAAACTTGTTGCGCTCGCAGGTTTCGGAGTACTAATGCTAGCTGGCTATTTTGGGTTTGCCATAATGCTAATCATCTTCATGCTGATAAGCCGCAGGCCACTTGAAGGCGTAGAACCATTGGACGACGTCTCTCCTCTTTCAACCTCTCGAAAATTTTTCTTCCTTTTCGCGCTGGTAATGTTACTCTTCTCCTTCGTCATAATTCAGGTCTAGCATTTTGATATCCGAGCTTGGGATTAAACTTCTCAAACTAACTCGAACTAGAAGAAGGCTTTCAATCTCGAAGCTCCAAAATGAATTACGCCTAACCGAAGATGAACTGTCCATCTTTCTAGTTCAGTTACGAGACGAGGGCCTGCTGAGTTTCAGCAAGGATGTTATGGAACAGAATTCAACCCAACGGCTAGCTTTGGCGGAGAAATTAATTCGAGACGGGCGAGATTCAC
>CAYWMG010000222.1:0-1962 GCA_964459245.1 uncultured Candidatus Bathyarchaeia archaeon | reverse complement strand
TGAATCACTCAGAACGGATGATCCGTCTGAACGAGGTTCAGAGAGCAGTGAATCGTTCAAGAGAACTTGGGCTCTTAACGGTAATCTGTGCGGGCAACGCTGACTTGGCCGCGGCCGCCTCGCTTATGAAGCCTGATATGGTAGCGATCGAACCACCTGAACTCATTGGAAGCGGACGCGCAGTTTCAAAAGAAAAACCTGAGGTGATAGAGAATTCGGTTAGAAAGATTCGCGCAGTTAACAATTCAGTGCGAATTCTCTGTGGGGCCGGAATTAGCACCGGAGAAGATGTTTACGCGGCTTTGAAGCTTGGAGCTCAGGGGATACTGGTTGCTAGCGGCGTGATCAAAGCTCCAAACCCTGCACAGGTTGTTTCAGAATTTTGTGAAGCTGCTAGACGATTTGACGAATCGGGTTGAGATTAGAGTACTATTAATAGAAATGTGCTATTGCCATGACCAAAAACGTGGAACAGATGAATGACTTTCGTGCCATCTTGAATGAAAAACGCTCGCAAGTGAATAGGCGTCTCGACGAACTACTCTCGACCACTGGCTTCGAACAGAGCGAGGCAAACGAACTCATAAAGTACACATTTCAAACTGGAGGGAAACGTCTTCGCCCAGTCCTAGTGCTCCTTGCTTGTGAAAGTGTTGGCGGTAAACCGGAACACGCGATGGATGGTGCAGTCGCTATGGAATTCCTTCACGCAGCATCTCTAGTTTTCGATGATCTTATCGATAGACATCGAGTCCGTCGTAGCTTCCCTACCACACAGCATGCCTTTGCAGACGACAAGGCGATCAGTGCTGGCCTCTTTCTGGCGTCAAAAGGCGTTCAGATACTTTCAGAGTATAAGGACCAACGAATAACCAGACTCGCTGGATGGGGTTTGGTTGATTTGAGTAAGGGTGAGATCCTGGATGTGACCACGGAAATAGCTATCGACGTCGAACAGTACCTCGCGATCGCGGACCTGAAGACGGGCTCACTATTCAGTGCTGCATCAGGAATCGGCGGAGTTTTAGGAGATGCTAGCTCAGAGGAAGTGGACGCGCTATACAATTATGGGAGAGCCATAGGCATAGCTTTCCAAATCAAAGACGATATCTTGGATCAATCAAACCCTGAAAGACAGGAACGAGTTAACCTCGTTGTAATGCATTATTTAGACGAATCCACAAAGAAACAGAGGATAAGCAACTTACTCGAGAATCAAGAAGGCACAGTTGAAAAGTCAGTATTATACGAGAAAGCCATGGAGTTAGCCATTAAAAAATCGCGCGAACATGTGGAGAAGGCGAAACAGGAACTAAAAGGGTTGCGTGATCGAGGAAAGGGTAAACTTCTCGACGATTTCGCGGATTACGCTTTAGAGAGGACTTTCTAACTAAGCTTCTGTTTCGTAACTAGAGCCGCATGAGCCACATTTCCATTTCCAGAGAACACGCCCCGCCTTGAAGATCAACTCTGACTCGGCGGGCACTTGCTTCTTACACTTTACACACCAAAAATGAGTTGTGCCAGCTGATCGCCACATAACCAACACCGACAATTCTAATCGACATTCATACGATACTTAAGAGAATAACTCTAACGATATTTCTAATGCTAGAGGTGGCAACCGCTGAGAGACCTTGACGAACTCGTCGCATGATTTATATTCGGTAGGTTCAGACTCAGTCAACCTGTTCAAGTCTCTCGATGGGACTATACATGACGCTTAATCCCTGGTTAGCAATCATCATATGGGCGATTATCATCGTCCTGCTGACCGGCCCTATGCTGACGTTGCCGATTTTTTGGTCCAGGAGGAAAAGAGATCCATTTCGAGATATGCCGTTCGAGTCTGGACAGGTTCCACAAGGGGAAGCCCGACATCGACTCGTCATGCAATATTATCCATTTTTGCTAATGTTCGTCGTGTTTGACGTTGTGGGGATGTTCCTCTTTGCTTGGGGC
>CAYWMG010000221.1:0-5897 GCA_964459245.1 uncultured Candidatus Bathyarchaeia archaeon | reverse complement strand
GCTTGAACTTCTACTTCTCTCAATTTAGGATATTCAGGAGTAATATTCCAAGTATACGTGTAACCGCCACTCAACATCTCAATAGTGACCCCCATATCTTCGATCTCATCTTTCAAAACAGCGATTGTATCCAGAGTGCTGAAGTTCTCTTTCTTTCTTAACTCAAAGTTCCGCTTGCACGCATCAGAAAATATCTCATGCCACCACAAACCTCTAACATTCAAGCCTCGAAACTTCACAAGCTCTTTCACGAAGGACTTTGCGTCCTCCAAGAGCACGCCAGCACTACCTCTACCCATGTATAACTCCACAGCAACATTGATCGACACATTGTTCGCCAAAGCCGCCTCCGATAATTGCCTCACATTATCCATCTGGTCAACGCTAACCGTTACGTTACCGTGCTTGGACAACCCGCATAGCCTCGTTAGCTTGCTCCTCCCACAGATCTCAGCGGTGACAAGTATATCATCGATCCCTGAATCGACGTAAAACTCCGCTAGCCCTAGCGAGGTCATAGACACTCCCCTTGCACCCGACTCTATCTGTTTCCTTGCAATAATGGGGAGCCTATGCCCTTTCTGATGAGGACGCAGGACGCCGCCTTTAGAGCGGTAATAGTCAGCCATCGTTTTAATGTTCTTCTCCATCGTCCTCAAATCTATCAACAATGCAGGTGTATCAATCTCATCTCTCCGAGCTCCTAGAAACATCCGCTCACCCGCCATACGCAGAGAAGGTTCAGATACTTAGCATTCATTACTAGAACATTTTTGCAGGATTCCTGCCTCGCAGTTTAAATTCTTGAATGAGTTGCTGAATTGCAACGGTATTTGGCTTTACTAAATCGAGCAATTTGACCGTGTTGGCCAGTCTGGAAGCCTTTCTGGCAAGACGTTGACCTCTGAACTGTGACTGTCTGCTACGACGGAACTTTCTACTGTGAGTTTATACAAACTGATTGTCCACCTTCCTTGCACGTATAGTGTCGTATGGTTATGAGTGCTTTCTGCATGCTATGACGATATTATGAAGCCTCAATCCAAATACTACTCTAGACAGGATGACTGATCTTAAGTGACTGAGATTATGGGGAATCCAACATTGAGGTGTAGATAAATTCTAATTTCACGGAAAGTTGGTCATCTATAGTTGAAGCAGTGTTCTTATGCGACAAAGATTGTTTGTCGTGGTAGTTCTGTTGGTTCTCCCTCTTTCTTGGATGGTGACGAGCGTTCATGCTCAGTTAATGTCTACTGATATTACTGGAGGCGATTCGTCTATTGCCATCGGGAAGAGCGGGGTCGTCTACGCTTTTCCTATCTTCATTAGCTCTGCACGTTTAGTGTGGGCTATTGGTGTGAATTGGGCGGGTACGGGTTTAGGTGCTGTTCACGTTGCGCTTTACAGCAACAACTACACGGCACTACCGAATAGGCCATCAGGTTTACTCACTGATAGTGGAACCGATTTTGTTGCCCCGTCAGGCGGTTGGCAGGATATTCCGGTCGCCCTCAGATCTGTAACGTATGGGAATTATTGGGTTGCCATACAAATTACTCATGTGGAAGCAGTCTTCGCTATCGCTTCTTCCAGAGCCTACTATTACAGAGGCTTCGGATCTTTCAACTCATCTTGGCCCGACTCGAACTATACGCTTGATAATGACGAACAATGGAACATGCGAGTCATCCCCTTGCCTTCCAGTTTTATTGTGCAATCCCTCGAACAGCAAAATCGGGTTAATGTGCTTCCTATTTCTCTGCGTGCTGGAAGTTACTGGAAGTGGAGTCAGTTACACAATTATTTTGCAGTGTTGAATGAGAACCGGGCATTCCAAAATTCATCATCACAATTTGGCTTGCCTAATTAGGCGGAGCTGCAGCTCCTAGTACAATTTCTGAAGGCGATCAACTAGTCTTAGTTCCTCCCCACGCCTTTCCCATTCACGGCCGCATTCTTCGCACTTATAGTGATGTATGGTTACAAGGTTGATGCCTAACTGCATCTCTGTGATGGCTACGCATGGCATCCATTTCCTGCAAGTTGGGCAGTCAGTCAACGTGGATTGGCTTCTCTTCCATTATTAGGCCACGTTCTCCCATTCTCTGCCACATCCTTCCACAATGATCACAACGATAATCCAAAATTAGGTCTGGCGTGTCATCGTTCTTCCATCGTAGAGTCCTTCCTAGCAAGGCGGTTGGTATTTTACATCTTGGGCAATTCATACCATGCTTGGAAAAGTCTGTCAGTCTTGAAGTAGTAAGGCGAGTAACAGTATCTCAGACTGGCAAAAGTAATCATTGTACACATAAGTTTGAGCTGCGTTTTAGGGTCTCAGAGACTACGCGCTACATTACTTGTAGAAATCATTAAACCTTAGCAGTCGTCGTATCAATTGATGGATTTGGTTGAGGTAACTGAACCTCTCGATGCAGCTCAGACATCACGTAGGTACACGTATGGTACTTGGCGTGCGCAGAAGGGTTGGGCGCCTCGGGAGATTGTTGATGCGGAGGGATGTTACTTTTCTGACGCTCAGGGAAATCGTTTTCTGGATTTTTCATCCCAACTTATGTGTTCGAATCTAGGTCACGGGAATAAGGCGGTGATCGAGGCTATTTGTGAACAAGCAAGAAGGCTGCCCTATATCGCTCCGTCCTTCGCTACGGAAGCCCGCGCGCGCTTGTCTAAATCGCTGTTGGAGGTTGTGCCTGAAGGTCTTGAGGTATTCTTCTACTCTACGTCAGGGACGGAAGCGAATGAGGCGGCTTTCAAGATTGCGAGATTATACACGGGGAAACATAAGATCATATCTCGTTATAGTTCCTACCACGGATCCACTGCGGGATCCATATCGGCAACGGGAGATCCAAGAAGATACCCGATCGAGCCATCCGGGAAGACGCCGGGCGTAATTTTTGGGCCTGACGCTTACTGTTACCGTTGTCCCTTCGGGTTGCAGTATTCAGAGTGTGGAATCGCATGCGCAGATTACGTTGAGTACATGATCGAGCACGAATCTAACGTGGCGGCGGTGATCGTGGAACCGGTTGTTGGAACGAACGGGGTCTTGGTTCCGCCGGATGAATATTTGCCTAGACTCAGAGAGATTACGAGGAAGCATGACGTTCTTTTGATCTGTGATGAGGTGATGAGTGGGTGGGGTAGAACTGGTGAATGGTTTGCGGTAGATCATTGGAACGTGAAGCCCGATATTATGACGACGGCGAAAGGAATCACAGGTGCATATATACCCTTAGCCGTTACGGCGACAACCCGTAAGATCGCAGAATATTTCGAGGACCATTACTTCGCGCACGGTCACACCTATGAAGCGCACCCGCTCACGTTAGCGCCAGGCATCGCCGCCATCCAAGAGTACAAACGATTGGGACTGATAGAACGTTCACGCGAGATGGGCAAATACCTCGGGAGCCGGCTGAAGTCTTTGCAGAAAAGCCACCCATCAATAGGTGAGGTTAGAGGAATTGGCCTCTTCTGGGCTGTCGAGCTAGTGCGCGACGCTGAATCAAAGGAACCGTTCAATACGCGCGAGGATAAACTTGCTGGGAAACCGCTTACGGTCGACCGTCTTGCTTCAGAATGCATGAAGAATGGCGTCTACCTTCAAAGCTGGATAAGCCACTTAATCGTGGCGCCACCATTGATAGTGACAAAGGAAGAGATCGATCAAGGCGTAAACGCTATCAACAAAGCACTAGAGATAGCTGACCACGAGATCCTCTAGGACCAACCCCTCAGGTAGATGTATTGATTAAGATATGTACCTGCGCCAAATACTAGATATCCTTGAATAGGCCATGCCGACTTGATCGCCTGCAGGAAGAATTCCCCGATGTCTGGTACCAAACCAAGCGGGCGTGTTGCAATTGTAACCGGTGGCGCAAACGGTATGGGTCGGGCAATTGGGTTACGCTTGGCCCGTGAGGGACACACAGTCGTCCTTTGCGATATCGACGAGAAGAATATCCTAAAGACAGCTACCGACATAAAAGCGGTCGGATCAGAGGCTCTGGCTGTACACTCTGATGCATCAAAAAGTTCCGACGTGAAGAAGGTTGTCGGTGAGACTATGAAACGATTTGGCAGAGTAGACATCCTTGTCAATAATGTCGGGATTGGGTATCCCACTGGATCAATTAGCGATCCGAGTCATATCTTGATAGAAAATCTCACAGAGGAAGAGTGGGATAAGGTGATGAACATCAATTTGAAGAGCATGTTTCTTTTCTCAAAGGAAGTCGCTCCTATAATGAAGCGACAGCGGTCTGGAAAGATCGTGAGTACCTCTTCAACTGCGGGACTTACCGGCCATGGCCTCTCAGGCGGCTCTGGGCCGGCCTATGGAGCGTCAAAGGCAGGAATTATCAATCTCACAAAGACGCTCGCGCGCCAATTGGGGCCATTCAACGTGAACGTTAATTGCATTGCTCCCGGGTCGGTGCCAGAGACTGCATTCAAAATGACTGAACAGGAGATCGAAAAAGAACTCGCTGGTCAACCTCTCAAACGAGTGGGAAAAACCACCGATATTGCTGAGCTTGTGGCGTTCCTTTGCTCCGATGCGGCTAGCTGGATTACCGGTCAGACAATCAGCGTGAACGGTGGCCGTGTAATATGATACTAAGTCGGGCCGGGCCAGGTACCTGTTCCGGCAAATATATCGCCTAGACCTCAGCCTTGTTCGCCGCCCGAGAGGGTTCTGGATCCTGGTCGGCAGCTGAGACCGGGCATCCATGGTAGAAGCCCCCAAAATTATTACGTATCGTTGAGCGCATTCTACTCTGATAGTGGTTACTTTTCGCAAAGGAAAGAGCCTACTGTTTAGTGGAAGAGCAATGAAACTGTTCCATGAAGCAATCAGAGTGGTAATATTTCCTCATCTTCAGTCAAAAAGATCGCGAGTAGTTCTGTGGATAATTCTGATTTTACTCTTCATCGGCGAACGCGGTTATGGATATTATGATTACTCGCTGCAGCAGGTGGGAGCAGCGGGCAATCAACCCTCAGCCCAGGCACTCACTATAGAGAGAGGCCCCAGCTTCGTCTGTAATCTCATGGATGGCCGCGCCGTAGCCGTAGGTATCCGGGGCGCTGACCTTGGCGTCAGCGTGGTGGATGGTTCGAAGCTTTGGTTGGTCTTTGGTGACACTCGAGGCTTGGGACCGGGCCCTCCGGCCGGAGGCCAACCCGTTGTTGGATCCAGTTCGGCGATAGAGTCGCAGCTTCCGTTCAACTGTTCCTCATATACGTGGCTGACCTCCGGCGGAAAATTCTACCAACCATTACATTCGGCTAGGCAAGCTGGATCAGATGAATCCACTGTTCCAGCCGGTTCCATCACTGACAATGGCGCGGTTTACATCTACTCGATGCAAGTGGATAATTGGGGCTTGAACCCGCCTGCATCGACGCATGCGCATGGCGTTCTCTTCAAAGAAGAGAACAAAGGTACTTTCACCGAATTAACACGTTGGTCGACAGACAAACTGTTCGTCAATACAGCGCCAGTTCGAGGCCAGCTTCCCGATGGCAGTCCTGTGATCTTCATGGCTACGTCCGCTCAATACAGGCATTCGCCGGTCTACATTGCCTATGTCCCGTCGTTGGAAATTGGGAAGCCCGCGAGTTATCATTATCTTACTGGATACGACAACAATGGTTTTCCGCTTTGGACTTCTGATATGGCTGAGGCGAAGCCGATACCTGGTTTCGAGAACGTCTGGGTTGGCGAACTGTCGTTCCTTTACGATGCGCCTCTCAAGAGATACCTGCTTATGTTCAGTGACTATAAGGATAACAACTTCGTACTCTACTCATCAAGCACTCCCTACGGACCATTCGTAGGCCGGTTAACGTTCTATCCCTGC